>JANYGD010000152.1 GCA_025359405.1 Methylotenera sp.
GCGAAATAGCGCCAGCAGCCACTTCCACCACGCGTGCGTTTGATGTGCGGGTAGCAATTACCGATGCGGATGAGGCAGTCAAACTGGGCATGACAGCGGGTGTGCGGTTTGCGCAAATTGAAGCAGATAAGATCATTATTCCATCGGGTGCACTCACGCAATTAAACGGCAAAACCAGCGTTTGGGTGATTGATAAAAAAGGGGTAGCAAATCCACGCGAAGTCACTGCTGGCCAATATACAGAAAATGGCGTGATGATTACCAGTGGCTTGCAGGCAGGCGAAATGGTGGCGATTGCGGGCGTGCATACGCTGTTAAAAGGCCAAAAAGTACAAGCAAAGAATTGAGACCGCTCCGTGACCGAAAATCAGCAGCAACTAGAAAAATCGCGCTTCAATCTCTCTGAGTGGGCGCTAAACCATCAAACATTAGTGTTGTATTTAATGTTAATGCTGACGGTTTCTGGTCTGTTGGCTTACACCAAACTTGGGCAATCGGAAGACCCGCCATTTACCTTTAAGGTGATGCTGGTACGCACTAGCTGGCCTGGAGCCAGTGCGGTGGAAGTGGAGCAGCAAATCACCGATAAATTAGAGAAAAAACTGCAAGAAGTGCCACATTTGGATTACACCAGAAGCTACTCGCGGCCTGGTGAATCGATGATTTTTGTCATTATTAAAGACGATACTTTTTCCAAAGAAATCCCAGAAATTTGGTATCAGGTGCGCAAAAAAATTGGTGATATTCGAAATACGCTACCGAATAACATTGAAAGCCTAACGTTTAATGACGAATTTAGTGATGTTTATGGCAGCATGTATGCGCTCACTGGCGATGGCTTTGATAATTTTGCATTAAAAAGACAAGCAGAAATTATTCGCGCGGAGCTATTAAAAACGCCAGATGTGGGTAAAGTGGATTTCTTTGGCGAGCAAAAACAACGTATTTTCATTGAACTTTCAAACGCCAAGTTGGCGACCATTGGCATTAGCCCGACAGAGCTGATTAATATTCTGCAAACACAAAATGCAGTGGTGAGGGGCGGCACCTACGAATCGCCCAAGGAGCGCATTCGTATTGAAGTTTCAGGGCGTTACAATACGCTAGAGCAGTTAAAAGAAATACGATTGCGCGTAAACAAGCAAGATTTTAAATTAGGTGACGTAGCAAGAGTTTATCGTGGATACGAAGATCCGCCGCACGACACCGTGCGCTACAACGGCGATGAGACATTATTGCTGGGTGTGAGCATGAAACAAGGTGGCGATGTGATTGCGCTAGGCCACGCGCTAGATAAAAAAATAGCCAGAATTCAACAAAGCCTGCCAGTCGGTTTAAGTTTTAACACGGTAACCTCGCAGCCAAAAATCGTGGCACGTTCGGTCAACGATTTCGTACATTCTTTGGTAGAAGCTTTGGTGATTGTGCTGGGCGTAAGCTTGCTATCACTGGGTTTGCGCACGGGCATTGTGGTGGCGATATCGATTCCCGTGGTGTTGGCCGCAACATTTTTGGTGATGAATTCGCTTGATATTGGTTTGCATAAAATCTCTCTAGGAGCGCTGATATTGGCACTTGGGCTGTTGGTAGATGACGCGATTATCGCGGTGGAGATGATGTCCTCTAAAATGGAACAAGGCTGGGATAGAGTAAAAGCAGCTTCGTTTGCGTATAGCTCAACCGCCATGCCCATGCTGACTGGTACGTTGGTGACTGTTGCAGGATTTTTACCAATTGCCACTGCCGCTTCCTCTACAGGAGAATATACGCGTTCAATCTTTCAAGTTTCAGCAATTGCATTGATTATTTCGTGGTTTGCGGCAGTGATTTTTGTGCCTTATTTAGGCTATCACTTGCTACCAGATTACGCACACGCGCCCAAGCCTTCAAAAATCATGCTTTGGCTTAAAGCTAAGCTGGGCTTGGTAGATGACGCTGATGATAATCACCATCACGATATTTATAACACCAAGTTTTATCGCGTGTTTCGTCAAATTGTTACCGCTTGCGTGCGCTATCACAAAACAGTGATTGCCATTACATTAATCATGTTTGCGCTGTCTATTTTTGGTTTTGGCAAGGTACAACAGCAGTTCTTCCCAGATTCTACGCGTTTGGAGTTGATGGTAGATTTACGCCTCACTGAAGGCGCATCTTACCAAGCAACCAATGCCGAAGTTAAAAAACTTGAAAACTGGCTAACAACATGGAATAAACAACATCAAGGCATTGATAATTTTGTGGTGTATATCGGCACCGGCAGCCCGCGTTATTACTTGCCTTTAGATATTCAGTTGGCGCATCAAGGCTTTGCGCAATTTGTGGTGTTAAGCAAAGATTTAAAAGCACGCGAGGCTTTACGTAGCGATTTACTCAAGCTGTTTGAGAATGATTTTCCTAGCTTGCGTTCGTCAGTATTGCGCTTAGAAAACGGGCCACCTGTTGGTTTCCCGGTGCAGTTTCGGGTCGATGGCGTGGATCTTCCAAAAATCCGTGAAATCTCTCACCAAATTGCCGATATTATGCGCGCGAACCCTAATTTGACTAACGTAGAATTAAATTGGGAAGAGCCGAGCAAAGTAATGAAAGTGGCCATCGACCAAGCCAAAGCGCGCTTGCTGGGTGTGAGTTCGGTGGATATTGCCAATATTCTT
Source organism: Methylotenera sp. (assembly GCA_025359405.1). Taxonomy (GTDB): domain Bacteria; phylum Pseudomonadota; class Gammaproteobacteria; order Burkholderiales; family Methylophilaceae; genus Methylotenera_A. Next base: position 2,655 of record JANYGD010000152.1, read on the forward strand.
CATGGTGCTATGGACGAGTTATATGTCACAGAATTTAGAGAAGGTAACGAACGCATCGATTTGGTGGTGCGCGGCGCAGAGCTAGAGCGCACGCGGCTTTCGCGCTTGCCCAATTTGATGATTAATACGCAGAATGGCGGTAGCGTGCCGCTTTCGCAAATCGCTACTATTACATCAGAGTTTGAGGAAGGCGTGATTTGGCGGCGCAATCGCGTGCCATCCATTACGGTACGCGCGCATCTGCGCGGTGGCATGCAAGCACCTGTGGTTTCAGCGCAAATTGAGCAAAAATTGACTGAGATTAAAGCCAATTTACCTTTGGGCATCTCTATTGAAACTGGCGGTGCGATTGAAGAATCAGCCAAAGGTGGTGCTTCAGTGGCCAAGGGTGCACCTTTATTTTTGGTGGTCGTGCTTACCTTATTGATATTGCAACTGCAAAGTTTTTCACGCACTTTTTTAGTTTTGCTCACCGCACCTTTGGGGTTAATCGGGGTCACAGCAGCATTGCTGGTGTTTGATAAACCATTTGGTTTTGTCGCCATGCTCGGTACCATTGCGCTCTCGGGCATGATTATGCGTAATTCGGTGATTTTGGTGGATCAAATCGACCAAGATAAAGCGAGTGGATTAGCGCCTTGGCAGGCTATTGTTGAATCGACCATACGTCGTTTTAGGCCAATTGTACTTACAGCTGCAGCGGCAATTTTGGCCATGATACCGCTCACGCGTAGCGTGTTTTTTGGTCCGATGGCGGTGGCGATTATGGGCGGCTTGGCAGTGGCAACATTGTTAACAGTGCTGTTTCTACCGGCTTTGTATGCGGCGTGGTTTAGAGTAAAAATACCTGAATCAGCAAGGGTTTAGGCTACAATAAGGGCAATATAATTAGAGTTTTAATATGACACAACCGATAGAAAATATGGCTAATGCCACAGCGCGTTTTAACATGATCGAACAGCAGATTCGTACTTGGGAGGTGTTAGACCCAACCGTGTTGCAGCTGTTAAACGACGTTCCGCGCGAGAATTTTGTGCCACTCGAATATCAAGGCCTTGCCTTTGCCGATATTGAAATTCCACTTGGACATGATCAGACCATGCTTAGCCCCAAGCTTGAAGGCCGTATTTTGCAAGCGTTGAATGTGCAAAAAACGCATAATGTTTTGCATGTGGGTACGGGTAGTGGTTATTTTACGGCGTTGCTGGCAAGTTTGGCAAAACACGTGATTTCAGTCGATATAAATGCAGATTTGAGTGCGCTAGCTGCTAAAAATTTGGCACAAAATAATATTAAAAACGTCACGTTAGAAGTAGCAGATGGAATATTTGGCCGAAAAAGCTATGAACACTATGATGTTATTGTTTTTACTGGCTCGTCGCCAGTTGAGCCAGCGGGCGTACGCCAGCAACTTAATATTGGCGGTGTAATGTTTATTATATTGGGTAGTGTGCCGGCCATGCAGGCCACTTTAATACAACGCGTTTCTGAAACAGGTTTTAAGCAAGATGTGTTGTTTGAAACTTGCGTCCCAGAGTTAATTAACGCACCACAGGCGCAACAATTTGAGTTTTAATATGAAAATTAAAGTACTTATTTTTTTAGTGTTTAGCTTGCCGGCAACTGTATTTGCCGATGGTAATCCGCAATCGCTGCTGGATATTTATCATCAAGCGCTGGCACACGATCCAACGCTGGCCTCGGCTTTAAGCGCCAATAAAGCTGCGCAAGAGATTATTGAGCAAGGCAAAGCGCTGTATCGTCCAACTGTTAATTTTAATGCAAGCGCGAACACTACACAGTCGAATATTCGCTATTTAAACGGTACTACACCGCCAGGCAGTTCGAGTTTTGAAAACTATAAAGCAGCGGTTGAAGCGCGCCAGCCCATTTATCGTAAGCAAAATTTAGTGCAAATGAATCAAGCTAACACGCAAGTAAGTTTGGCCGATAAACAATACCATTTAAGCCAGCAAGACTTGATTTTACGCTCCACTCAAGCTTATTTTGATGTGTTAATTGCGCAAGATAAGCTAGATTTGTTGGCTGCGCAAAAAGCTGCCATTTTAGGCCAGCTCGATCAAGCCAAAGCCACATTTGATGTGGGCACGGCGACAATTACCGATGTGAACGAGGCGCAAGCGCGCTACGATTTGATTGTAGCGCAAGAAGTTGCAGCCCTTAACGAGTATGAAATTGCTAAGCGTTCAGTCGAGGCTATTACGGGAGAAACACCTACAAAATTGGCTACGGTAAAATCTGATATTCAAGTTGCTCAGTTAAACCAAAACATGCAAGATTGGCAGCAAGTAGCGGTGCAAAATAATTTGAATATACAAATTCAGCAAGATGCGCTTAAATTGGCCGAGCAAGAAGTTGAGCGCGCCAATGCTGGTCATTTGCCAACCTTGGATGCGGTGGTTAGTGTTGGTGATAGTTACTCAAACGGCAGTCCTTCTGTGTTTAGCGCGGGTAACGATCTTAAAAGTGCCACCATTGGCTTGGAGCTGCAAATTCCACTTTACGCAGGCGGCGCAATTAGCTCGCGTGCGCGTCAAGCGGTGTTAAATAAACAAAAAGCGCAAAACGATATTGATATTGCGCTTCGTCAAACCGACTTAGAAACACAACGCGCTTACTTAAACTTAAATACCAGTATCGCCCAAGTGAAAGCGCTAGATCAGGCCTTGATTTCTAGCCAAAGCCAGCTCGATTCAACTAAATTGGGCTATGAAGTTGGCGTGCGCACCAGTGTGGACGTGCTGAATGCGCAACAGCAATTATTCTCTGCAAAACGCGATTTATTACAAGCGCGCTACAATTATTTGGTGAATATTATTCGCCTGAAAGCCGCTTCTGGCTTGGTGAGTGAGCCTGATTTACAAGATATTAATCAACAGTTAGTATTGGGCTCTCAATAATCATGGTTGCTTTGGCTGTTAATTCAGCGACAAGTCAGCTTCTGCTTATTGATATGCAAGTTAAGCTGGCTTCTGTCATGCCCGCAGAGGCGCTACAAAATGTGGTTAAAAACTGTGGCATATTGGCGCAAGCCTCATCTTTATTGGCTGTGTCTACTATCCTCACTGAGCAGTATCCACAAGGCTTGGGCGAGACTTTGCCAGAAATTAAACAGTATTTACCTAGCAATAAACCAATCGCAAAAACAAGTTTTTCTGCTTGTAATGAGCCAAAATTTAATCAGCAATTGCATCGCGATAAACCGCAAGTAGTATTGGCAGGCATGGAGGCACATATTTGTGTATTGCAAACCGTGCTCGATTTATTGCAAGTTGGCAAGCAAGTGTTTGTGGTGGAAGATGCTACTATTTCGCGCAGCCCCGCGAATAAAGCCAATGCTCTAGCAAGGCTGCGTGGTGCGGGTTGTGTGATTAGCAATACAGAATCGGTGTTGTTTGAGTGGCTGGGTAACGCTAATCATGAGGCGTTTAAGGCGCTTTCTAAATTAATTAGATAGTTAACGTGAATTGGAAATTTATATTCTTTGTTGCGCTTATCAGTTATGGCGCTTATCAGCATTTTTCGCAGCGCCCAGTTTTGCATGGCAATGGCATTATTGCCAGTCAACAGCCTCTACAAAATTCAACCAATAGCAGCAATTTTAATCTCAACGGCTACGCCATTACGCCGCTAGAATCTTTTGAAATTGAAGCGCGCGTATTGTCTACAGAGCATTATTCATTTGATAGAGAAGCCGATCTGGCGCCAGTAGATTTGGCACTAGGTTGGGGAAAAATGTCAGATGAAGCAATCTTAAAAGACATCAAAATTTCGCAATCAAACCGTTTTTATTACTGGCACGTCGAGGAATTTCCTATTCCACGACGTGAAATTGAAACGCACAGCGCCAATATGCACATGATTCCGGCTGACAGCAACATAGAAAAAACGCTAAAATCTATTAAATCAGGCCAAATTGTGAAATTGAACGGCTATTTAGTACAGGCAAATGCAGCCGATGGCTGGCACTGGAAAAGCTCTCTCACCCGTGAAGATACTGGGAATGGCGCGTGTGAGTTAGTGTATGTGAAAGAGCTGCTAGTAAGGTAATTAACGTAAATACTGCGCAATTAATTTCATCGTACGCGCGGTAGCGCCTGTAGAGGCCTCGCTAAAACGCAGTGCAGCTTCGCCCATCTTTTTTCGTTTTGGTGCATTGTGCAGCAAATATTGAATTCTATCGCGTAATGCAACACTATTTTTTACACGGATTGCGGCTTTGGCGCGAATAGCATTTGTAGTAGCATCCGCAAAGTTAAACGTGTGTGGGCCAATTAAAATCGGCTTGCCCATGCAGGCAGCTTCAATTAAATTTTGCCCGCCATATTCCAGTAAGCTGCCGCCGATAAACGTAAAATCGCAGGCCGCATAATAGGTAAAAAGCTCGCCCATGCTATCGCCCAAAACAACTTGTATATTTCTATCAACACCACCAACCAAATTGCTACGGCGTTGATACGTAAGCCCAGATTGTTGAATAATGCTTTCCACATCATTAAAGCGTTGCGGGTGGCGCGGTACAATCACCGTTAAAATATCTAGGCCTTTTACCACTTCAAGAATGTGTTTTTCTTCGCCCTTGCGGGTGCTGGCTACAAGAAAAATAATGCGTTTAGAGCCAAGTAGTTTACGCAGCTGCAAGCCTTTATCCATGCTGTCCGCAGGCGGTTTTACGTCAAATTTTAAATTGCCTGCAACGCTCATATTAGTTGCGCCTAAGGTTTGTAATCTTGCAAAATCTTCTGCGGTTTGTGCGGCAATTGCACTAAGGTTTTGCAAACTTTCAGAAACTAATTTTCCAAGTTTGGCATAACCTTTTGCCGAATTTTCTGAAAGGCGCGCATTTAATAATAGCAGAGACATATCGCGCTGTTTGCAGGCGGCAATCAGGTTAAACCACAGCTCGGTTTCCATTAGCAAACCAATTTTTGGCTTAAAGTGATTTAAAAAATTGTTCACCGCAAAAGGTAAATCGTAAGGTAAATAAACGCGCTGAACGTTATCGTCGAATAAGGCCTTGCCAGTTTCGCGCCCAGTGGGCGTGCTGTTAGTGATTAAAATTTGATGGTTTGGGTATTGCAGTTGCAGTTCTTTTATTAAAGGCTCGGCGGCGCGGGTTTCACCTACTGAGACGCAATGCAGCCAAATAACGGATTTGCTCACGGCTGTGTTGTAAAAACCAAAACGCTCGCCCCAATGCTTTAAATACGCGGGTTGTTTAATGCCGCGCCAAAGCAATTTTAGCGGTACCAATGGCAATGCCAAATAAAGTAACAGTGAATATAAAAAGCGATTCATGCGGCATTTTCTCACAAAACGGCAGCCTTGTTAGTTGCTAAAAAAATACAAGCACAAACTGTATTTTTTTGCGAGTAATTTATTTTTTATACTGTTTTTTTGCGTCGCGTATTTTTCATCCTATTCTAGAGCAAATACTGGCTTGGTTTCTTGTGAATATGCACCAAAAAAATACATAAAAAAGCCTATTGACGCATACAAAATAAAGGCTTAAATTCTCACTCAAGGCACAACATATTGTGTTTAAGTACTATGTTTTTTACAAAAATAAGAGTTTATTAATTAAAATCACAGGGTTAGCGCGCTATGCGACGTAATCGTCAAGCAGAGTTCGCAAATTTGCCTTAAGTTTAGGAGAGGTTTTTCATGTTAAAAGCAGTTGAGACAGCAGTCAAATTACAAGAGAGTAACGAGGTTGAAATTCCTATTCAATCCGTTTCGCTAGATATTTGGGATAAAAAATATTGCTTAAAAACCAAAACGGGCGAGCATGTCGATAAAAACATGGATGATACTTACTCTCGCGTGGCGCGCGCGCTGGCCGATGTGGAAACGACTGATGAAAAACGTCAAGAATGGCACGAGAAATTTCTGTGGGCGCTGCGTCATGGTGCCATTCCCGCAGGCCGCATTACCTCTAACGCTGGCGCGTTGGAGCATAAACCAGCTACTAGCACCATCAATTGCACGGTTTCTGGCGTGGTAGAAGACAGCATGGATAACATTTTAAACAAAGTGCACGAGGCTGGCCTCACTCTTAAAGCGGGTTGCGGTATCGGTTACGAGTTCTCAACACTGCGTCCAAAAGGCGCATTCGTGGCGGGTGCGGGCGCATACACTAGCGGGCCACTAAGCTTCATGGATATTTACGACAAAATGTGTTTCACCGTGTCTAGCGCGGGTGGCCGTCGTGGTGCACAAATGGCCACGTTTGATATTTCTCACCCCGATGTCACCGATTTTATTAAAGCCAAACGTGAAAATGGTCGTTTACGCCAATTTAATCTTTCCTGCTTAATTACTAAAGAATTTATGGAAGCGGTAAAAGCCGACAGTGAATGGAAGTTAGCTTTCCCCGTCACCGAGAAAGAATCCATTGTTGATGGCTTGAATGTGAACGATGAGGCACAAGTGGTTTGGCGTGAATGGCCAGTAAAAGGCAAATATCTCACTAAACAGGATGGCGTGGATGCAGGCAAAGTGGCTTGCCGCGTGTATAAAACCATCAAGGCACGCAGGCTGTGGGACGTGATTATGAGCAGCACTTACGATTTTGCCGAGCCAGGCTTTATTTTGATTGATAGAGTCAATGAAATGAACAACAACTGGTTTTGCGAGAACATCCGCGCGACTAACCCATGTGGTGAACAACCCCTGCCGCCTTATGGTGCTTGCCTGCTGGGCTCGGTCAACCTGACTAAATTCGTTAAAAAACCATTTACTGATGAAGCATTTTTTGATTGGGCAGAATATCGCGAAGTGGTGGGCATTTTCACGCGCATGCTTGATAACGTGGTAGAAATTAACGGTTTGCCATTGCAACAGCAACGCGACGAAATCGCCCGCAAACGCCGCCACGGCATGGGTTATTTGGGTTTGGGCTCAACCCTCACTATGATGAAAATGAAATACGGCGAGGAAGAATCAATCAAATTTACCGATGAAGTCACCCGCGTAATGGCCGAAGAAGGCTGGAATATTGGCGTGCAATTGGCGGATGAAAAAGGCGCCGCGCCGATTATGGAAGAAAAATTTGAAGTGACGGCCGATATGCTGGCAAAACGCCCAGAGATGGCGGCGGATGGCATTAAAGTGGGCGCTAAAATCGCCGGCAAAGTGCTACTGGGCAAATATAGCCGCTACATGCAGCAGTTCCCCGAAGGGTTGCGCAACCAAATCGCCGCAAAGGGCGTGCGCTTTACGCACCACAGCTCTATCGCGCCAACTGGCACCATTTCATTGAGCTTAGCGAATAATGCCAGCAATGGCATTGAACCTAGCTTTGCGCACCATTACAACCGCAACGTGATTCGCGAAGGCAAAAAATCGAAAGAGAAAGTCGATGTGTTCTCATACGAATTGTTAGCTTACCGCGAGCTCATCAACCCCAAAGCCATGCCGTTTGGCGATACTGAAGAGACAAAGTTGCCAGATTATTTCTTGGATTCTTCCACCATCATGGCCAAAGCCCACGTGGATATTCAGGCTGCGTCACAAAAATGGATTGATAGTTCGATTTCAAAAACCATCAACGTGCCGACTGATTATGATTTTGAGGATTTTAAAAACATCTATCTTTACGCTTACGATAAAGGCTTAAAAGGCTGCACCACGTTCAGGTTCAATCCAGAGGCTTTCCAAGGTGTGTTGGTGACCGAGAAAGATTTAGAAAGCACCACTTACAAATTTACGCTAGATGACGGCAGCGAGATTGAAGTAAAAGGTAACGAAGAGATTGAATACGATGGCGAGATTCATAGCGCGGCGAATCTTTATGATGCATTGAAGGAAGGTTATTACGGCAAATTCTAAATTTAGCTGATTAAAACGACTGCGCTCGCGATTGCGTTGTTGAAAAGCAGTTTTAAATCCTCATGTACTACTTGTACATTCCGGTTCAAAACCATTTTTCGCCTAGCACTCGCATCGCTCGTAACGTTTTAATACAGATAAATTAAAAATAATGTGAGGGCAAAAGCCCGCAAGGAGAACAATATGGCAGTTAAAATAGGAAAGAAAATCATCGGCTACGCACTGGTGAATGAGGAAAGCAAAGCCAAAGCGGCCGAGCTTAAAGACCTTAACGCAAGAGTTGTACAAATTGGCGAACCCCTCGATCGCCCAGAGAAAATCACCGGCTCTACCTACAAGGTAAAAACACCTGTCACCGAGCATGCGCTTTACATTACGATAAACGATGTGGTGATGAACGAAGGCACGCCGCAAGAGCACCGCCGCCCGTTCGAGATTTTCATCAACTCCAAAAATATGGATCACTTCCAATGGATTGTGGCTTTAACGCGCGTCATGTCGGCCGTGTTTCGCAAAGGCGGTGATGTGACCTTTTTGGTGGAAGAGCTTAAAAGCGTGTTCGAGCCAAGTGGCGGCTACTTTAAAAAAGGCGGCAGGTTTGTACCCAGCCTGGTGGCAGAGATTGGCGAAGTGGTGGAGCAGCATTTGCAATCTATCGGCATGCTCAAAAAACAAGGCTTAGACGAGCACCAGCAAAAACTGGTGGACGAAAAACGCAGTGAATATTATGAAAAGCATGCTACATCGGACGAAGAGAAGAATGTAGAAGGCTTTCCAAAAAGCGCATCGCTTTGCAATAAATGCCTCTCAAAAGCCGCGATTATCATGGATGGTTGTTTGACTTGCCTAAACTGCGGCGAATCGAAATGTGGGTAAAATTAATGTGACTAATTGAAGGAAACAACTGTGCGACACCCCATAAGCGACTAGTTCTACCCCATAAGTCGCTAGCATCAACCACATAAAGGACTAGTGAATTTGAGTATGCGTGATGATGTAAGAGACTCCATAATCTGCAATTTAGACCTCAAACGTGCAATTGTATGCACCATAAGTTGAACTAAGATTTGGTGTAGCAGAATCATAAGTAAATAGTTGAGCTGTAAAAATTTAGTAAACCTCACCAATTAAAGTAGTGAAATTTGAAAAATTAAATGAATAAAATTGATACAGATTCAGCGACTATTCTTGGTATGTGGTTCGGAATTGGTGGCTTTATAACGGGTTTAGCTGGAATTGGCTTAACTCTTTATTTTTCATATGCAACTAATCCGAATGCCTACTATCTAGCTCTTTCTGGGTGGGGGGCCGCCATATTAACTACTATGGCTTCAATAAGGGTGGGTTCAAAACTTATCAAATTAGCAGCATCTCAGACTGATCAACTTATTACATTAACGGAAAAGAATGTTGAGTTGCAGAATGAAAAGCAGAGATTGATATCAATAAGTGAGTTTTTAGCATCCAAATCCTTAAAATCAGCCACACCCAGAAAACCTAAACAAGAAGGTTTAGAAAATGAAAATTAAATTTGATGATTTCTCATATTACCCTGCGTTAAGAACAAGGCCTGCTGAAATTGAGGGATATAGTGAGTTAAGAGAGTTAACGAAAAATAAACTAGTACCAATAATGACTTTAGGTGCATGGCCAAAAGCTGAGGGGTTGGCAGAGTCAATTGGAAAGTTAATTTCTGCGGTGGAAGATCGTCCTTGTATTGTTGATTTGACCAGGGAAAGTTTATATCAAAATAATGAACTGAAAAATTTGTTGAATCCAGATAGCAACTTTAAATCTTGGTGCGATTTCATTAAATCACATAGTAATTTCATCCCTACTATACAAATAGTACAAGAAGCTAAGCAGTCTCAAATCATAAGGCAAACAAGATTTTTAGAGACAATAGGCTTAAACAAAGTCGCTTTTCGTATAACTGATTATACAAACGATACTACAAAGGTAATTAATGCCATTTCTGCGATGGACTCTCCAGAAAATGCATTAATCATTATAGATGCAGGATATATTCGAGAAACAATGGCAGCCTCTATCGCTGCTTGCGTAGCGGCTATCAATGAAATTCGAGATGAGATACCAGAAGCAATAATAACAATTATCTCGACTAGCTATCCATCAACAGTTACACCTTTTTTGGATGTGAATAGCGATAGGAAAAGTGGGATTATTAATATATTAGAGCGTGAACTTCATCAAGCAATAGGTGTAGATGCTGCTATATATGGGGATCATAGTTCAATTCATTCAAAAGTGTACGTTGCTACAGGTGGTAAATATACTCCGCAGATTGAATACCCATTATTTGATGCATGGGCAATAGAAAGAAGACCAGGTCTAGACGGCGATGGTTATATCGAAACAGCAAAAGCATTGACAATAAAATATCCAGAAATTTTAGACGAAGATTATTGGGGTAGTAAAAAAATTATTAATGTAGCGAGCGGAAATAACAATGGTATGAAAGTACGCTCGAAATGGATAGCAGCACGAGTAAATATTCATATTGAGAAACAGCTGGAGTTGTCTGTAATGGATGCAGTAGATGAAGATTTTTAACTTACTTTTCTAAGCAAAACTGTTTTTTGAATGCTGTCAGCTTGAATACCATATTTCAATTCTAATAAGTGCATATCCAGAAATCTAATATTTTTCTGTGGTGCTGAATTTGAAATGTTAATAATATTGATTTCTTTGTATTCTTTTTTTAATAAACTTTTTTTACTAAGTGCGTACAAATCGTCAATTTTAGTTTTATCATTCCGTTTTGCCTGAAATTGTTTGAATGTATCTTTATAGCGATGCTTAAGGGAGCATAAAACAAACTCCCTTAGTTTATAACTTGAAAGTGATTCACATTGCGAAATTAAATTCTCTCGGGGTGTTTCTGTAGAGGAAATTATATTATTTTGCTTCAAAAGTGCCACTAATTCAGGCTTGTGAAGAAAGCCACATAATATTCTCTTATTAGTAATTAATTGAGTTTTGCCTCTTTTTACAATGCGAATATATTTCTCTGAATCCAATTCAGTTACCTCCCATAACTCAACGTTAGGAGGAAGAGTGTCTTTAACTGCAGATAAAAATTTTGTAGTAGTGACTACAGTTACCTTATCAAATCTACTTAAATAAGTACTGACTTGACCTTGTAATCTATTGAGATTGTCAAAGTCGCTTTTAATTTCAAAGGCATGCAACTTACCATTTACAACGGTCAAGTCCGTTCTTCTACTCCAGTTAGCTACCACCATCTCATTGATTAAGACTGCATCATCTAATGATCCGGTCAGATATAACTGATCAATAACCGCTGTTTTGATTGCTAACTCATCTAACATGCTTAAATTTCACTTTTATTTGAAGAAATACGGAAATCATTGATATTTGCAATGTTTCCCTTTCTTGATGATTGAAATCTAATACCAAATTTAGAAAGCATGGCAATGGCATCTATACCACGGTCTACACTTTCGCCCATCAATATTGCAATAATTGCGTACTGAGCAGGAACTTGTTCTTTCTTGGCATAGTTGGAAACAGAGTTTGCTCTTACGCCAATCAGGCTTGAGAATTTCTCCACTGTAATACCTGCTTTACCAAGATGTCGGCGGAATTCAATATAGTTCATAGTACACAATCATGAGATAACCTCATAATATTATGAGGTTATCTCATGATTGTGTATATAGAAATCTTCAAATTATGAATTTTCAATAATAGCGACTGAATCACTCATAAGAATTTATTTTGTCAAATCTAAACATCAAAAATTTATATTTCCCATTTTCAAGAGATCCATTCTATTAACCAGCAGTTCCTTTTAGGAACTTCTGGTTACAAATATACATATAAATCATAAAGTTACATGTATTTTAATGATTGCGTAATCATTAAATTTAGGTTAATAATTAATTCTTAGCTAAATTTGACAGAATCAAAACTAATGCTAATTTGATTTTCAGACCGCTCAGAAAGCAAAACCCTTTTGTGCGATTTGATTCGGCGGCAGTTTTAACAACTGCCATTTTTGAAAGGAAGTATCGAAGAAAAGAAGCTTAAGAGTGAAGTAGTCTAAATTATCAGGCTATTAAAAATGCAAAAGACCCAAGCGGGATACACTTGAGTCGATTGAATGTTACTTAACACCTAGCTACCAACTAGTTAAGTACATTCTACGATAATAACGTATTTTGTCAAATTTAAGACGATAGTCTTGGCTTCCTTGCACCCCAAACTTTCTGATTAGTAAAAAATACTAATTGGCCAGACGGGACTCCCTACGCCCAAATTCTGAGTTACTCCATTGATATTAATTAGGAGTTAACAATGAATCATTTATCAGTAGTATCAAAGATAGAAATCATCTTTCCAAAAGATGGAAAAATCCGCAGTCGCAAAGTAGTTAAACGATCTAATGCTCGCAATACTGGCAAGTATCCTAGCTGGAAAATGAAACGAATGATGCAGTGGGAATCGGTGCATGAAGGTAACGCGATGCGTATCCTTGATGCGACACCCAGTGTCACTTCATTCACAGAACAGCCGTGTGAAATAACTTATACACTTAATGGTATTCAGCATCGACATTATCCAGACTTCATGGTGATTGAAGGAAATTGCCGTGAATTATGGGAAGTTAAAACTGAAGCGGATGCAAATCTGACCTTGCCCTCAAAAACTGGAGTCCATAGCTAATGATAAAATTAGCTAAAGGAGCAGTAAATGAAGGCGAAACAATTAAAAGCGCAGTACACAATAGAATTCAAGCAAGAAGCAATTCGGTTGGTGAAGTCAGGTCAA
>JANYGD010000155.1 GCA_025359405.1 Methylotenera sp.
ACTAACTTAGTTTACTACGGTACAGGCAACCCTTCAGTATGGAACCCAGATGTCCGTCCAGGCGACAACAAATGGTCTATGACTGTGTTCGCACGTGACTTAGACACAGGCGTTGCTAAATGGGGCATGCAAATGACTCCACACGATGAGTGGGATTACGATGGTATTAACGAAGTGATCTTGTTCGACAAAGGTGGTAAAACATACGCATGGCATCATGACCGTAACGGTTTTGCATACACTTGGAATGCAGGTACTGGTACATTAGTTGCTGCAGAAAAAGTACACCCATTTGTTAACTGGGCAACTGGTGTTGATTTGAAAACTGGTGTGCCGAAAAAAGTGGCAACTGCTTCAACTCACCAAGATTACAATGCTAAAGGCGTTTGCCCAGCAGCATTGGGTACTAAAGACCAACAACCAGCTGCATATTCACCAAAAACTGGTTTGATTTACACTCCATTGAACCACGTATGTATGACATACGAGCCAGTTGAGTCTAAATACGTTGCTGGTCAACCATGGGTTGGTGCTACATTGACCATGTTTGCTGGTCCAGACGGTGTTATGGGCGGTATCGGTGCTTATGATCCTATGACCAACAAAAAAGTATGGTACAACAAAGAGAAATTCTCTGCTTGGGGTGGTGTATTAACAACTGCTTCAAACTTAGTGTTCTACGGTACTTTGGATCGTTGGTTTAAAGCATTGGATGCACAATCAGGTAAAGAACTTTGGAAATTCCAAGTGGGTTCTGGCGTGATTGGTAATGCGTTCACATACGGCCATGCTGGTAAACAAACTGTTGGTGTGCTATCAGGCATCGGTGGTTGGGCTGGTGTTGCGATGAACCTTGGTATGACAAACCCAACAGACGCACTTGGTGCTGCTGGTGGTTATGCTGAACTAACTAAATACAACGCTGCTCCTGGCGGCGGTGCATTGACAGTATTTACTCTATAATTAGTTATTTAATTATTAGTTAATACAAGTTAGTACTATTAAACACCTCGCTTCGGCGAGGTGTTTTTATTTATGCGGTAGCAGATGGGTCATCCAGATTAATTGTTAATCGTTATACAGAATAGTATAGCTAAGCTATAAAAATTAGTTACAATGCTAGAGCTTGTAATTGGATGATAAAGAACTTTTATTTTTAGCCATACTCACATGCAGTGCTGCGACAAAATTGGTCGCTATTTTAATAAGGAAATAATGATGTTGAAACATTTGAAGCAGTTAGGTTTGGCTGCAATTTTGGTAATTACTGCAAATGTCAGTTTTGCTGAAGATGCCCATGATATAGATTTAGAGTCAGGTCGGATTGGTGAGGCGCAGCGTGTGGATGACGGTGCAGAGTTTAGAGTGTGTGCTGACATGGATAATATGCCTTTTTCCAACGAAAAAATGGAAGGCTTTGAGAACAAAATTGCTGAAGTGTTGGCTAAAGATTTAGGTAAAAAACTAAGTTACCAGTGGACGTACGACCGCCAGGGGTTTTTACGTAACACTTTAAACGCAAAGCGTTGTGATGTGGTGATGGGTATAGGGCAAGACGTTGATGCCGTGCGCACATCAAAACCTTACTATCGCTCTGGCCATGTGTTTGTATGGCGCAAAGACAGCAACTTTAATATTACCGATTGGGATTCTCCGGACTTAAAAAAAGGCTTTATCGGTGTTGTCGGTCAGAGTCCAGCTACTATTCCAATGAATGACCATAACTTAATTGGAAATGCACGGCCATATCGTATGCAGCGCGATTTAAATTTAGCGCCAAGTTATTTGATTGATGATTTGGCTAAAGGGGAAACTGACATTGCAATTGCTTGGGGCCCTATCGGTGGCTATTTTGCAAAAATCTCAAAAGTGCCAATGGTGGTGAAATTGATACCTCCCTACGAAAATGCCAATCCTGTTGCCAAGGCAAAAGGTAAGGAGTATTGGAACATATCTGTAGGTGTGCGCAAAAAAGACAAAGAACGTATAGCCATGATCGACGGGGCTTTAGAACGTAACAAAGACAAAATTAATCAAATTTTAGATGACTATGGTATTCCGCATGTGCCTGTAGTGGAAGAGGATAGTGCAGAGAAGATTTCTCAAGAGAAATAAGAGCTGTCATATGGTGCAATCGTGCTTAAATCCGAGTAGAATGTCGTTTTTTATTTTGTGACAAATTGATGTCAACCAAGTAGAAAGATGTTCGTTAAATTAGCAAACGTACGAGATGCACTGGCATGTAAGACGTTGCTCATATTGTATAAAAAAGATTAGGAGAAAACATGTTTGGCAATAAAGCACTTAAGTCAACTTTATTTGTTTCTATGTTGACAATAGCAGGTCTTACACTTTCATTTCAAGCAAATGCGGCGTGTAAATTAGTTTCTACAAAAGATAATAGTCCGCTCGCTATTAAAGTTACTGATAAAGACACACCAGAAGCGAAACAATTTTTAGAAACTTGTGTCAACCCATACACAAAACTATATGCAAAAGATGCTGAAGCTGCAAAAGCGGGTAAAAAGCAATTTGGTTTTCAAGGCTGTAGCGGCTGCCACGGAGGTAATGCCAACGGCTTAATGGGCCCAAGTATTATTGATGAGCATTGGCAATATGCAAAACATAATACCGATAAAGGTATGTTCGAGACGATTGCTGATGGTACCAATGGTACAGAAGGTGGCGGTGTAATGTTTACGTGGCATGAGCAACTTCCTGGTCATACAGGTGACGGTTTAGATACAGATACCATTCTAAAAATCATGGGTTGGTTACGTACACAATATAAGGGTAATGATGACAAACCTTGGTTAGATGAAAAACCACAGTAATTTACATAATAACAATTAGTGTAAACTAACTAAAATAGTAACAAATAAAAACGGCTGCTGTATAATTATGGCAGCCGTTTTTTTATTATAACTATTAGATATAATTCGGGAGATTTAAATGAAGCACCTCAGAATAAGTGTCCTCTTAGCTTTGATGTTATCTGCATTAGTTGCATGTAATAAAACTGACACTGGTACTCCAGCAGCCCCTACAGCGGGCGCTGGCACTGATGCCACACCGACGGTTGCGGCACCAGCAGCAGCTGGCGCAGCTATTAGCTTTGTTGACACACAAGAAGGTAAAGCTTTGGTGATAGATAGTGCTTTATTTGATACTCCAGCAGCCAAAGATTTTTTGGCAACGGGTAAAAACCCATACATTGGGAACGAAGAAGCCATCGCAAAAGGTAAAAAGGTTTTTGGTATGTATTCTTGTACGCAATGCCACGGCCCAGAAGCCAAAGGCCAAGTAGGCCCTGGTTTAATTGGCCCAACTTTCCATTATCCTAAAAATGCCACCAATAAAGGTATGTTTGAGACGATTTGGCATGGCACTAATGGTGGCATGGGAGCGAAAGGCATTGGTTTAATGGACCCTACAGATCCTAAAAATGGTGTTTCTCCAGATGAAATATTAAAAATAATTGCCTGGATTCGCAGCATGGGTGGTGTTACAGGAAACGAATAATAGTTTCAACCCGCGTACGCGCTTGCTGATTCAGCAGGCGCGTTTTTATTTTGGCAGTAGCAAATAAGGATCACTTGGAAAATACATTGGAAAATGCAGTGCAAAATAGTTTGCACCACATTGTTATCGTAGGCGGCGGGGCTGGCGGTTTGGAGCTTGCAACACGCTTGGGAAACAGTTTAGGTAAAAATAAAAAAGCAGCGATTACCCTAATTGATAGTACCCGAACGCATGTATGGAAGCCGCTGTTGCATGAAATTGCTGCTGGTAGCATGAATCCAGATAAACACGAACTTGAATACATGGCGCAAGCGCATTGGCACAACTTTCGTTTTAGATTAGGCCGTATGGATGGCTTAAATCGTGCGACGAAAGAAGTCACCATAGCGCCGCATTTCGATGAAGATGGCGCTGAGGTGATTCCACGCCGCACTTTTAAGTATGATACGTTGGTAATAGCTATCGGCAGCACCACCAATGATTTCGGTATTAAGGGCGCACTTGAGCATTCCATTGCGCTGGATACACAAGGCCAAGCGGAAAGATTTCATCGCCGTCTACACAATGCCTTGGTGCGTGCGCAAACACAAACTACGCCCATACAGCCCGGCCAGTTAGAAGTTGTAATTGTTGGAGCAGGCGCTACAGGTGTCGAGTTGGCGGCAGAGCTGCACAATACCACGCGCGAACTAGCGGCTTATGGTTTAGATAAAATCGATGCCGATCGCGATGTAAAAATTTCGATTATTGAGGCTAGCGATCGCGTATTGCCCGCGTTGCCACCTAAGCTTTCTACCGCAGTGGAATTAGAGCTTAAACGATTGAATGTGCAAGTGCTGACTGGTGAGCGTGTGACAGAAGTCTCTGATAAAGGCGTAACTACGCATAGTGGCCACTTTATACCGTCAGAGCTTGTGGTGTGGGCGGCTGGCATTAAAGCGCCTGATTTTTTGAAACAGTTAGATGGATTGGAAACCAATCGTATTAATCAATTGGTGGTAAAACAAACGCTACAAACTACGTTAGATGAGAACATTTTTGCGTTTGGTGATTGCGCAGCATGCCCGTGGATAGGGCATGATGGCAATGTGCCACCTCGTGCGCAAGCCGCGCATCAACAGGCTTCGTTACTGTTTAAAACCATGAAAAAACGCGTTGCGAACAACACCAATTTACCAAATTACATTTACCGCGATTACGGTTCGCTAGTGAATTTGGGCCGCTACTCGACTGTGGGCAGCTTAATGGGCGCGCTTTCAGGCGGCAGCATGTATATTGAAGGCATGTTTGCACGATTGATGTATCAATCATTGTATAAAATGCATTTAATGACGCTACATGGTGTGTTGGAGGTAGTTTTGCAAACATTTGCTAGGCTCATTACACGCCGCACCGAGGCGCAAGTTAAATTGCATTAGTGGGTGAGAAATTGAAAAAGCCGCAATTGCGGCTCTTTTATTGCGAAATTTGCTTAGTCTCGTTACGATAAAGATTATAAATAATCGCCATACTAATGCTTACAAAGGTGCCGAATATAATGATGATGATGTTAATTGGCAAATCTTGATGCACCATGCGCGTGTAGATGCCCAGCAGCACTAAAATCCCAATATTTTCATTAAAATTTTGCACGGCAATTGAGTGACCAGCGCCAAGTAACTGGTGTCCGCGATGTTGTAATAATGAGTTGAGCGGCACTAAAAAATAGCCCGCTAACACGCCGATACAAAATAGTACCACTGCTGCAATTTCGCGTGAATCCACAAATATCATTCCAATGACTAAAACACCCATCAGAACGCCCGCTGGCAGCACTTTAACGGCATCTTCTAACTTAACGAATAGTGAGGCCCCAACCGAACCTACGGCGATTCCTACGGCTAAAATCGCAATCAATTTAGTGGCATCTTGCTCACTCATGCCCAGTTTGAGCGATGCCCAGCGCAGCACTACAAATTGCAATGTAGCACCTGCGCCCCAAAAAAGTGTGGTAACAGCTAGCGAAACACGGCCTTGTGGATCGCGCCACAAGGTGGTGAACGCATGCCAAAAATCACGCATCAGGTAAACAATTCCGCGCTGCGCAATTTTGTGGTCAATGGGTACTTTGGGAATGTAATAGTTAAATATTGCTGCCAGTAAATATAAGCCTGTGATAATGGCGATGCCGAAATAAGGATCCTTGGCGGATATCGCAGAGCCAAACACTGGACCTAAAATAATGGCAGTTACTGTGGTACCTTCCATCCAAGCGTTGGCTTTAATAAGTTGGTAAGATGGTAATAACTCAGTCAAAATGCCGTATTTTGCTGGTGAATAAGCCGCAGCACCCACACCAACAATGCCATACACATAGAGTGGCGGCAGCCCTAATAAGGCCAATGCGCAACCTATAAACTTAATGCCGTTGCTAATAAACATCACTTTGCCTTTTGGCAAAGCATCAGCAAAAGGACCAACAAACGGCGCAAGCACGATGTAAGCGAACACAAAAAATTCGCGCAATAATGGCTCATGCCATTCTGGTGCGTTTAATTTGGAAAGCAAGGCGATACAGGCGAACAACAAGGCATTGTCAGCAATTGCCGAGAAAAATTGCGCGATTAAAAGTGTGTAAAAGCCCTTAACCATTCACTTTACGATTCATGTCAATTTTTAAAGCGCTTCTGCTGCAAAATCGGCCAAGCGTGAGCGCTCTCCACGCACTAAAGTAATATGGCCGTTGTGCGCCCAGCCTTTAAAGCGGTCTACCACGTAGGTTAAGCCAGAGCTACCTTCGGTAAGGTAGGGCGTATCAATTTGTGCAATATTACCTAAACATACAACCTTGGTGCCGGGACCCGCGCGGGTGATGAGCGTTTTCATTTGTTTTGGCGTTAAGTTTTGCGCTTCATCAATAATCAAAAATTTATGCAAAAAAGTACGTCCGCGCATAAAGTTAAGTGATTTCACTTTAATGCGTGTACGAATTAAATCTTGCGTGGCGGCTCGTCCCCATTCGCCTGCGTCTTCATCAGTTTTATTCAGCACATCTAAGTTATCTTCCAGCGCGCCCATCCACGGCGCCATTTTTTCTTCTTCTGTACCTGGTAAAAAGCCAATATCTTCACCAACAGGCACGGTCACGCGCGTCATGATAATTTCACTATAGATTTTTTTGTCTAATGTCTGAGTCAATGCGGCTGCTAGCGTGAGCAACGTTTTGCCAGTACCCGCTTGGCCAAGTAGCGTCACAAAATCAATATCAGGATCCATCAGCAAATTAAGCGCATAATTTTGCTCGCGATTACGCGCGGTAATGCCCCATACATTATGTTTGGGGTTAGCATGATCTTGCACAATCTCTAGCACGGCAGTGTTGTTTTCAATACTTTTAACAATGGCATGAAATGGTTTATCAAACTCATAAAACACAAATTCGTTAATTAAAAATGTTTTCACCAGTGGCCCTGTAATACGATAAAACATGCGCCCCGCCTCTTGCCACGATTCCATCGCTTTGCTATGTTTATCCCAAAAGTCTTGCGGCAGTTCTTTCATGCCGGTGTAGAGCAAATCGGTGTCTTCTAACACTTTATCGTTAAAATAATCTTGCGCCATCACGCCCATAGCGCGGGCTTTAATGCGGATGTTAATGTCTTTGCTGACGAGGATGACTTGACGATGTGGCTGCTGTTTTTGTTGCGCCAGCACCACGCTAATAATTTGGTTATCGGCTTTGCTACCCGCCAAACTTGGCAGCTCAATATTGACTTGCGAGGTTTGCATAAATAAGCGACCTGCAAGGTGTTTATTGCCATTAATCGCCAATGGGCAACCAAGCTCTAAATTGGTAAGGTCAGTGCCGACAATTTCTTCTAAATAGCGGCTAGCCTGGCGCGCGTTGCGGGCAACTTCGGTTAAACCTTTTTTGTTGTTATCCAGCTCTTCTAGCGTTACCATAGGCAGGTAAATATCGTGTTCTTCAAAGCGGAAAAGACTTGAAGGGTCGTGCATTAAAACATTGGTATCAAGTACAAATAATTTGGTATTGGTTGCGGGTTTTTTTGCCATAGTCAATTCTAAAGTTATAAAGTTTTAATAAAATTCAATACTTCCAGCACATGACCATCCACCTTTACGCCGCGCCATTCTTGCACCAGCACGCCATTTTTGTCGATAATAAAAGTGCTCCGCTCTACGCCGCGTACTTGCTTACCATACATATTTTTCATTTTCATCACGCCAAAAATTCCGCAAGCAAGTTCTTCAGCATCCGCCAATAATTCAAATGGAAAGCTGAATTTGGCTTTGAAATTTTCGTGCGATTTTAAATTATCACGCGAAATGCCAACAATCTCGACATTCGCAGCTTTAAATTTGGCATAGCTATCGCGAAATTGCATGCCCTGAGTGGTGCAGCCAGGCGTGTTGTCTTTGGGATAAAAATAGATTACAAGGATTTTACCTTGATAGTTGGAAAGCTTGAAAGTGCTGCCGCTAGTGGCGGGTAGTTCGAAATCAGGAACAGGTTTATTCAGCATAGTCGTTGTCATATTGATAGCTCTCATTGTTGTAAAAAATTTGCATTTAAGCAAGCTTAAATTTAATTTGTCTTAAATTTAGCTTAGCGGGCAATTTAATTGCATTCTAGTCATGCAGTGTGACAAGCAATAAGCGCTTTGGTTGAGTCTTCCGAATCAATAAGAGAATGTGTGACAGCTAAAACTTACCGTTAGGGTAGTGTGAAGCTAATGGGTATGGTAAGCGGATTGATTCTGTCAGCAAGCGTTTCATTCATGTATTGCTTTAAATCGGAACGTTTTATGACCGCCACCGCCTCTGCGTCTAAAGAAGCGTTTCCAGAGCTGCTAATTACTGTTACAGAAATGACATTGCCTACTTTATCTAAATATATTTCAACCTTTGCTTTGCCGATAATATGGCGCTTTTCAGCCAATTTAGGGTAACGCAAATTACGTTGTATTTCCATTTCTACGTTGCTTCTGTAGCTATTTTTTGCTGCATTGTAAGCCTCATCGTTTAAAGGTTTTTCTTTAAGTGGTTCCGGTGGCGGCGGTGGCACAGTAATTACTGGCGGCACATCTACTTTAGGGGTGGCGGTAATCACAGCAGGCGGAGGCGGTGGCTCAGCTTGCGTGGGCTCTGGCTTAGTTTCAATAGGCCTTGGCTCAGGCTTAAGCTCTTTTTTTGGCAAATGCTTGATTTGTTCGGGCTGTGGTTTAATTGGCTCAACAGGTTTCGGTGGTTCGGCTATTACTACAGGTTCTGGTTTTTTGGGTTGTATTAACTCTACCTTTAAAACATCAGGAATCTTTTTTATCGCATCAAATTTAAAATTTGGCAGCGAAATTACCAACAATAAATGTAGCAGAATGGAGCAGACAATCGCCCAAATAAGCGTACTTTCACTGATGCTGGAATTTTTAATTGAGATGTCCAAAATGTATAACTTTAATGCTAAACCGTTGATTATACAACAACTTAGATGGGTTTTAATAGGGAGTTTTTCCTGACTTTAGGCGCGACTTACTGCCTTAAATAATTCCTTCGAGTAATTGCACATTCACCATTGCGCCCGCTTCACAATTGCCAATCGTTTCATCCAAAACAATAAAGCAATTAGCTATGCTCATACTGCTTAGCACGCCAGAGCCTTGGTTGCCCAAGGGTTTTACTTTCCAAATGCCGTCATCCATATATAAAACACCGCGTTGAAACTCGGTACGGCCAGTGGCTTTTTTAATCGGTTCGGTGCATTCGACCATAAACATAGGCAAAGGTTTTGGCGTTGCGCCTTGTAAAGTTAACAAAGCCTCGTGCACAAACTGGTAGAACGTCACCATGGCAGAAACGGGGTTGCCGGGCAGGCCGAAATAGTGGCTATTGCCCACTTTTCCGTAGGCTAATGGCCGCCCAGGTTTCATGTTGATTTTCCAAAATAGCACTTGGCCGTGCTTGGCTAAAAGCGCTTTCATGTAATCTGCCTCGCCCACCGAAACGCCGCCGCTGGTGATGACTACATCGTTATTCTGCGCAGCTTGTAGCAAGGTTTTTTCCAGTAAATTTGGATCATCTGGCACATTGCCTAAATCGCTAATCTGAGCACCTAGCCTGCTTAACATGCCAAAAAGTGTGTAGCGATTACTGTCGTAAATTTGACCTGTTTCTAGCGGTTTTCCAACGCTGACCAACTCATCGCCCGTGCTAAAAAACGCGACTTTTAATGGGCGAAAAACTTGTACTTCGCCAATGCCGAGCGAGGCGCTCAGACCTAAATCGGCTGGCTTAATGATATGACCTTTTGCCAATACAGTTTGACCGATTTTCAAATCTTCACCCGCCAAACGTATATGTTGACCTTGCTTAACAGCTTGGTTTAACGTGATATTTTCACCGCTTAACGTCACTCGCTCTTGCATTTCTACGCTATCAGCACCTTGCGGAATCACCGCACCCGTCATGATTTTGACGCATTCACCTACCTTAACTTGTCCATGAAACGGCCCGCCCGCGAACGCTGTGCCGATTAATTTTAATGTTTTTGCGGCATCCTCAAACCTGAATGCAAAGCCATCCATGGCAGAGTTGTTGTGCGCAGGCACATTGCAGGGCGAGATGATATTCGTCGCCAACACACGCCCCAAACTATCGCGCACGGTGACGGTTTCTGTCTGTGTCACAGGTTGTAAAAATTGCTTGATAAATTGCCGCGCCTGCGCCACGGACATGGCATTTGGGTCGTAATCATCCATGCACGAAGGGTCAGCGGCAATTTGGTTCAGACTTGGTATATTTACTAGGAGTTTTGTCATAACTTTAATTCTAGCGCAGCTAAATTTTCAAATGTATTCAGGTTGGTAAACGCTTCAGAATTATCGCTAAAATCTACCTCAATATAATTTTGGTTTTTTAGCCAAGTGCTTACTTTGCGCTCGCCACTTGCTAAATATTCCGTCAAGCTTGGCAACACGCTTTTTTTGCATAAGCAAAATACGGGATGCACACTTTCATCACTGCTCGCAACGGCAATATCCGCGCGGACTTCAGTCATGCCGTTTAACAGGCGCTGCGCTAAATCAAGCGGCAACAAGGGCGAATCGCACGGTACGGTTAAAACATACTTGTGGTTGGCATGCTGCAAGCCTAAACTAAAACCTGCCAGTGGGCCAATAAACTCTTCATTTTCATCTTGCAAAACAGGGTAACCAAAGGCTTTGTAAGTTGCAATTTCTCGGTTGGCGTTGATGAGTATTTCATCCACTTGGCGAGCTAAGCGTCCAATCACATGCTGAATAAGAGGTTTTTGTTGTAACTGCAGCAAACCTTTATCCACGCCATTCATGCGTGTCGCTCGCCCACCTGAGAGAATGATTGCTGAGATGGACATAAAGTTTAACTACGCCAAATGCTTTGGTAACTCATCGAATGCCCATCTGTCACGCGGTTCTTGTTCTGATGTTTGTAGTATAAAACACGCTATCTCGTGGAGCAGAAGATGGGCAAGATATCGAATATCCGAATTTAGTAACATCACCTCACTTTTGAATGCAGTGAATTCCATACTGTCTTTTGCAGATTTTACTAAATGTGAAGAGATTTCTTTTTTCATGACAATAAGGCATTTGTCATTATTGCAGAAACATTTTGCTTGACGGTCTGGATAAGATTCTGGTATTTCATTCTTTTTGCACCATTCCTGAACATTTGGAGTGATCTCCAGTGTATCTGGTGGAAGCCCATAGTAATTAAGGATTGCTTGAAGCAGTTCCATGTGTGAACAAACTTCAATCATAGGCTTGCGCTTAACTAGTTATCCGCCCGTATGCGACATAAAGCGCACCACGGCTGGTTTGGCGCGGCTTAAGTCAAAATCGTGGCCTTTGGGTTTTACACGCATGCTGTCTAAAATGGCGTGGATAATCAGCGTGTCATCGTTTGGGTTTGCGCGTAATAGCGGCATGAGTTCCACTTTGTCGTCTTGGCCGAGGCACAAAAATAACTCGCCTTGGCAGCTAATGCGCACGCGGTTGCAGCTCTCACAAAAGTTGTGCGAATGCGGTGAAATAAAGCCGATTTTCGTATTACTGTTAGCCACGCGCCAATAACGCGCAGGGCCGCCCGTAGTCTCGGTGCTAGGTAGTAGTGAATACTTACTTTGCAGTAGTTTTAGCGTATCGATATTGCTGACAAACGTGTTTGCGCGTGCATGATTCACCTCGCCTAATGGCATTTCTTCAATAAAGCTGATGTCGATGTTGTTATCAATCGCAAATTTTACCAAGTCCACAGCTTCGTCATCGTTGCTGCCACGCATTAACACGGTGTTGATTTTAATGCCTTCAAAACCCGTATGGATACTGGCTTTCAGGCCAGCTAAAACTTTATTTAAACCACCTGTTCTGGTGATTTTTTTAAATCTCTCTGGGCTTAAGCTGTCGATAGAAATATTGATACGTTTTACGCCCGCTTTTTTAAGCGCAGGCGCGTGTTGCACTAGCTGGCTGCCATTGGTAGTAAGCACTAACTCTTTTAAGCCTGTGAGCTTGCCAACTTCTTCAAACAGCCACATGGCGTTTTTGCGCACCAGCGGCTCGCCGCCGGTAATACGCACTTTGCTCACGCCCAAACCAACGAAGATACGCACCAGCCGCGCGCATTCTTCTAGGCTTAATACTTGGTCGCGCGGCAAAAAAGTCATGTCTTCCGCCATGCAGTACTCGCACCTAAAATCGCAACGATCGGTGATGGATAAACGAATGTAATCTACCATGCGGCCGAATTGGTCGATTAACTGCGGCTTGGAATTTTGCACTAAAAAATCGGTCATAGCCCTATATTCTATGCGCTTTTCTAGCTTTGATATAGTCACAAAAATGGTTTATCATTGCAGGCTAGCTTTTTAACGATGAAGAGACAAGTTTTGACGGCGTTAACTACAGAAATTTTGAGAGAAAATTCAAACAAAATTACGGCGCATATTGCGGCGCACAAAATCATGCCGGGCGCGCTGCTACCCTTGCTGCACGCCATTCAGGACGATATTGGTTACGTGCCAGAAGATGCGTATTTGCCTATTTCAAAAGCGTTGGCGTTATCGGTGGCCGAGGTACATGGTGTGGTGACGTTTTACCATCATTTTCGCCGTCATCCTGCAGGAAAACACATTTTGCAGATTTGCCGCGCAGAATCTTGCCAAGCTATGGGCTCGGCAAAGTTAGAAACGCAAGTCAAAAAAACGCTCCGTATCGATTATCACGAAACCACGCCAGATGGCTTGATTACGCTATTGCCAATTTACTGTTTAGGCAATTGCGCGTGCTCGCCGGCGGTGATGCTGGACGAGGAAGTGTATGGCCGCATGGACGCCGACAAAGTGGCGGAATTGATTAGTGAGGCGAGAGCCGCATGATTAAGGTTTATGTTCCTCGCGATTCCAGCGCACTTTCTATGGGCGCAGAACGCACTGCAAAAGCGATTGCAGCAGAAGCGCAAAAACGAGGCATTGAAATTACCCTCATTCGCAATGGCTCGCGTGGCTTGTTTTGGCTAGAGCCGATGGTAGAAGTAGAGACAGATAAAGGCCGCGTGGCTTATGCGCCAGTACAGCCAAAAGATGTGACTAGCTTGTTTGATGCGGATTTTTTAAATGGCCTGTCTTCAAAAGCAAAGTCTCATGCACTGAATTTAGGCTTAACTGAAGAAATTAGCTGGCTTAAAAAACAGCAACGTCTGACATTTGCGCGCGTTGGTATTACCGAGCCAGTTTCGCTGGAAGATTACATTGCGCACGATGGCTACAAAGGCCTTAAAAATGCACTTAAATTATCGGGTGCTGACATCGTGAAAGCGGTGACCGATTCTGGCTTACGTGGTCGCGGCGGCGCGGCTTTTCCCACTGGCATCAAATGGAAAACGGTACTTGATACGCCAAACGAACAAAAATACATTGTTTGTAACGCGGATGAAGGTGATTCTGGCACCTATTCCGACCGCATGATTATGGAAGATGATCCTTTTGTGCTGATTGAAGGCATGACCATTGCTGGCATCACGGTGGGGGCGACACAAGGCTACATTTATTTGCGTAGTGAGTACCCACATGCGCTTAAAACCTTGAATGAAGCCATCACCAAAGCTGAAAAAGCCGGTTATTTAGGCGATAAAATTTGCGGCAGCCAATTTAGTTTTAACCTAGAAGTTCGCCGCGCCGCGGGGGCTTATATTTGCGGCGAAGAAACTTCGTTGCTAGAAAGCTTAGAAGGCAAGCGCGGTCAAGTGCGTTTTAAGCCACCATTGCCCGCGATTGAAGGTTTGTTTGGGAAACCTACCGTTGTGAATAATGTCATATCCCTTGCAACGGTACCAATTATATTGGACAAAGGTGCCCAATTCTATGCCGATTACGGAATGGGGCGCTCGCGCGGCACGCTGCCGATTCAGTTGGCGGGCAACTTAAAGCAAACTGGCTTGGTAGAGCTGGCGTTCGGCACAACGTTGCGCGAATTGTTGTACGATTTTGGCGGAGGATCTGCCACGGGACGCCCTATCCGCGCGGTGCAAATCGGTGGGCCATTGGGTGCGTATTTGCCCGAAAGCCAATTTGACACGCCGCTAGATTACGAAGAATTTAGCAAAATTTGGGCGGTGCTGGGCCACGGTGGCATTGTGGCGTTTGACGACACGGTGGACATGGCGCAAATGGCGCGTTACGCATTTGAGTTTTGCGCGATTGAAAGCTGTGGTAAATGCACGCCATGCCGCATAGGCTCTGCGCGCGGCGTAGAAGTGATTGATAGGATAATTGAAGGTAAAGATCACGCCAAAAATATACAATTGGTGCGCGATTTGAGCGATACTATGTTTAATGGCTCGCTGTGTGCGTTGGGTGGCATGACGCCATACCCAGTGTTGAGTGCGATTAATCATTTTGGCGAAGATTTTGGCTTGGAAGCCAAGAAGGTAGCGGCTTAGGCGGCAAGTGAGCCAAGGTTAAGGATAGTATTATGGATGACATTAAATATACTAAATCGAATTACATAGCACCAAAATATGTGCCAAGTCCAGATTATGGGACGCCCAAAAAAGTGAGCGAAAAACTGGTAATGCTGACGATTGATGGCGTGGATATTAGTGTTCCAGAAGGCACATCTATCATGCACGCGGCGCAATTATCGGGCGTTTCGGTGCCAAAATTGTGTGCAACAGATTCGCTTGAGCCATTTGGTTCGTGTCGACTTTGTTTGGTAGAAATTGAAGGTCGTCGCGGCTACCCAGCCAGTTGTACCACGCCAGTGGCGGAAGGTATCAAAGTTCATACACAAACCCAGAAATTGGCCGACGTACGCCGTGGCGTAATGGAGCTTTATATTTCTGACCATCCGCTGGATTGCTTGACCTGCGCCGCGAATGGCGATTGCGAGCTGCAAGATATGGCAGGTGCGGTGGGTTTGCGTGAAGTGCGTTATGGCTACGAGGGTGAAAATCATCTGAAAGCTGAAAAAGACGAAACCAACCCTTATTTCACTTTCGACCCGAGCAAATGTATTGTGTGTAGCCGCTGTGTGCGCGCCTGCGAAGAAACGCAAGGCACGTTTGCGCTAACTATTGAAGGTCGCGGCTTTGGTAGTAAGGTTTCGGCAGGCAATAAAGACTTTATGGATTCTGAGTGTGTGTCGTGTGGTGCTTGTGTGCAAGCTTGTCCGACTGCAACCTTGATGGAAAAAACCGTGATTGAAGCGGGCACGCCTGAGCATTCAATCATCACTACTTGCGCCTATTGTGGTGTGGGTTGCAGCTTTAATGCCGAGATGAAGGGCGAAGAAGTCGTGCGTATGTCGCCTAACAAAGATGGTGGCGCAAATCATGGCCATTCTTGCGTCAAAGGAAGATTCGCGTGGGGTTACGCGACGCATAAAGATCGTATTACCACGCCAATGATACGCAAAAATATCACCGACCCGTGGCAAGAAGTGAGTTGGGATGAAGCGATTAACTATGCTGCCAGTGAGATTAAGCGCATCGAAGCTAAATACGGCAAAGACGCAATGGGTGGCATTACATCAAGCCGCTGCACCAACGAAGAAGTATATGTGACGCAAAAACTGGTGCGAGCTGTGTTTGGTACCAACAATGTCGATACTTGCGCGCGCGTTTGCCACAGCCCGACCGGTTATGGGTTGAAACAAACGCTGGGCGAATCCGCAGGCACACAGACATTTGATTCGGTGATGAAATCTGACGTGATTATGATAATCGGCGCGAATCCGACGGATGGCCATCCTGTGTTTGCATCTCAGATGAAGCGCCGTTTACGTGAAGGTGCCAAGCTCATTATTGCCGATCCTCGCGCGATTGATTTGGTGGAAAATTCACCGCACGTTCATGCCGATTACCACCTGAATTTACGCCCAGGCACCAATGTGGCGCTGATTTCTGCGTTGGCGCATGTGGTGGTGACAGAAGGTTTGGTAAAAGAAGATTTCGTCAAAGCACGTTGCGAGAGGGATTCTTTTGTGGCATGGCGTGATTTTGTAGCGAAACCAGAAAACTCACCCGAAGCGCTAGAAAAAGAATTAGGCGTAAAAGCACAAACTATGCGTGAAGCCGCGCGGTTATTTGCCACTGGCGGCAACGGCGCGATTTATTATGGCTTGGGTGTGACCGAACACAGTCAAGGCTCCACCATGGTGATGGGCATTGCCAACCTCGCCATGGCGACTGGGAATCTCGGCCGAGAGGGCGTGGGCGTGAATCCATTGCGTGGCCAAAATAATGTGCAAGGCTCGTGCGATATGGGCTCTATGCCGCACGAATTTACTGGTTATCGTCATGTGTCAGATGATGCCACACGCGCCCTATTTGAAGCGGCTTGGGGCAGACCATTAAGTGCAGAACCGGGCTTACGCATTCCGAATATGTTAGATTTGGCTGGTGAAGGGCGCTTTAAGGCCTTGTATTGCGTGGGCGAAGATATTGCGCAATCCGACCCAAACACACAACATGTAACGCACGCGCTGGAAAGTATGGAATGCGTCATCGTGCAGGATTTATTTTTGAACGAAACTGCTATGTACGCCCATGTTTTCTTCCCGGGCGCGTCTTTCCTAGAGAAAAGCGGTACCTTTACCAATGCGGAACGCCGCATTTCACCCGTGCGCCGCGTTATGGCGCCTAAAAACGGCTTCGAAGATTGGGAGATTACCGCCAAACTTTCTGAAGCGTTGGGTTACTCAATGCACTACAACCATGCTTCTGAGATTATGGATGAAATTGCCGCTCTCACGCCAACTTTTAAGAGTGTCAGCTTCAAAAAACTAGATGAATTCGGCAGCATACAATGGCCTTGTGATGACGAAAATCCAAGCGGAACACCCACCATGCACGTGGATGAATTTGTGCGTGGCAAAGGCAAATTTTTTGTAACGCAATATGTGCCAACCAGCGAAAAAGTGAACACGAAATATCCACTCATCATGACCACCGGCCGCATTTTGTCGCAATACAATGTGGGCGCGCAAACACGTCGCACCAAAAATGTGGAGTGGCACCACGAAGACGTGGTGGAAATTCATCCGCACGATGCCGAGGAACGCGGTGTTAAGGAGGGCGATTGGATTGGCATCACCAGCCGCGCCGGTGAAACTGTGTTGCGTGCAACGCTAACAGAGCGCGTGCAACCAGGGGTGATTTATACGACTTTCCATCACCCAGAATCTGGTGCCAACGTGATTACCACGGATAACTCGGATTGGGCGACCAATTGCCCTGAATTTAAAGTGACGGCGGTGCAAGTGACGCGCGTGCATCAACTTTCAGATTGGCAAAAACATTACAAAACGTTTAGCGAAGCACAGATTGCGTTTGCTAATAAAAAGTTGAGCACGCAGCAGCCTGCTTAAACCTTGAGCAAGCCTGCAATTATTGTGGCGGATTCGCCACTCAGTGAAGTCAATGTAAAGCGCTGGCGAGGTGGCGTCTTCACAGAAGCGATGGATAAAATTGCCGAAGAAACGCCGATTGCCTTGATTTATAATGGTATTTCGCATGCGGTGATGTTGGCCACCCCACAAGATTTAGAGGACTTTGCGCTGGGATTTTCGCTGTCTGAGGGTATTTTGCAGGACAAAAGTGAACTTTACGACATCGAAATAGTGGTGCAAGAACAAGGCATAGAATTACGGTTAGATGTGGCGACCGAGTGTTTTGTAAACCTGAAGGAAAAGCGTCGTAATTTGGTTGGGCGCACGGGTTGTGGTTTGTGCGGTGCGGAAAGTTTAGAGCAGGCGTTGCGATTGCCAAGTGTAAAAAACACTGAAAAGACTACCCCTAGCATCCATAGGCCTTCTAGAGCATCTATTGAAAAGATTAATGCAGCAAGTATTCAAGCCGCTTTTCATGCAATTCAGACGAAACAAGTGTTGCAACAGGCCACAGGCGCAACACACGCGTGTGCTTGGGTGAACGCAAATGGTGAGGTGCAAGTGCTGCGCGAAGATGTGGGACGGCATAACGCGATGGATAAATTGATGGGTGCATTAGCAAAATTGCCTCAGAAAAATACAGGTTTTGTGTTGACATCTAGCCGTGCAAGTGTGGAAATGGTGCAAAAAGTCGCAGTCGCAGGTTACAACATATTGGCGGCAATCTCTGCGCCTACTGGTCTTGCCGTGCGCATCGCCGAGACTTATGGTGTGACATTGGTGGGTTTTTTGCGTGATAATCAGTTTGTGATTTATACACATGCGCAACGAATTAAAACTTAAACTAAAATTAAATAATTATGCAAACTGAAACATTAATCAAAATGGCCAATCAAATTGGCGATTTTTTCGAAGCCGAGCCTGACGAAGCGCAAGCTAACTTAGAAATTGCCAATCACCTTAACCGCTTTTGGACAGTAGATATGCGCAAACAAATTGCCACTTATGTGATTGAAGAAAGTGGGGCAGGGCTGCATAAGCAAGTGGTTTCTGCTATTTCCTCACATCTAAAAGTTTAGTAATTTTGTCTAGCATCAAAATTAAAATTCAGTTGGTAGCTAATGACGATATTGCCATGGGTCCAGGCAAGGCTGATTTGCTGGATGCCATCCAACAAAAAGGCTCAATTTCAGCTGCGGCAATAAGCATGAATATGTCTTATAAGCGCGCTTGGGACTTGGTTAGTATCATGAATAAAAGCTTTAAACAGTCACTCATCACTACGTCAGTTGGTGGCGAAAAAGGTGGTGGTGCGCAAGTGACCGATTTTGGTTTACAAGTGTTAGCGCAATATCGCGCAATTGAAACTAAAACGAATGATGCCGTGAGTGATGAGACCCAAGTGCTGATGCAGATGCTGGTAGATAGTTAATACTAATTAACGCAACTTAATATTTTCTAAATAAAAAGCACGCTATATTTTTATAAATATAGCGTGCTTTTTTTAGGCCCTCATTATATATTTACAAATACAGCGATATTCGTTTAATTTCAATATTTAGAAGGCATGCAGAATGAATCAACTCTCACACTTTAAGTACAAAATTATAACTGTTGGAGTGCTTGCAATATTTTCAATGGTTGTTCGAGCAGAGGAAACTGACCCAGCTGAGCAGGTTAAAAAGCTGCAGCAGATGGTGCAACAATTGCAACAACAACGTTTAGAGCAAGATAAGCAGATGGAACTGCTTACCAAAGAATTAGTGGGTGTTGAGAATCAGCTTAGCCAGTCTAAAATTGTAAAAGCAGAAGAAAAAGGCAGCAGTAAAGGCGCTCCAGTACTCGCCAATTTTAAAGATGGCCTCGTATTCGAAGATGGTACAGGTAATTGGGGATTGCAACTAAATGGTCGGCTTCAGGCAGACTATCGCAGTATAGATCCTAAAGACTGGAAGAACGATACATTTGATATTCGCCGTGCACGCTTAGGAGCCACCTTTACGTTTTTAAAAGATTTTGCTGTGAGAGTTGAGGGCGAATACTCCAATACCAATGATGGAAGTAAAGGCGCAACAGCTTTAACTTACGGCTACCTAGATTACAAACATTTCCCAGGTGCAAAGGTAAGAATAGGTCAATTTAAACCTATATTCGGTTTGGAACGTGGCGAAAGTACTAATTTTACTGATTTCCAAGAACTTTCTTTAGCTACTGCAACAGGTGCTTCGTTTAATTCTACCTATGACCGAGGTGTGATGCTGTTTGGGTCACCGCTCAAAGGTACTTATTACAATCTATCCTATGTGAACGGGAGTGGACAAAACAATGATGCTATGAAGAATGGTAAAGATGTTATCGGTCGTGCTGCTATTAATATCGCAGACATTGCCGAATGGAAACAGTCTGTGGTGCATTTTGGGATTTCTGGCAGTGAAAATACTATACAAAAATCCAGTGCTTCAGTGACTGGGAATGACACCGCCTTATCGACCTATACCGAGGCCAATGGCATTACCTCTAATACCATTGGATATACCAATACAACAGCTACCAAGTTTTTCTCAACCACTGCATTTAACGACCCATCTATCGATAAAAGTAGATTGGGGTTTGAAACTGCACTTGCATATGGACCAGTAAAATTACAAGGTGAATACATCAACACCAACTTCTCTGGCAATACCTTTGCAGGTAGTAAGGTAGATAAAGATATTGATGCATGGTATGCCAGTTTAACTTGGTTAGTTACTGGTGAGAGTTATTCTGACTCATACAAAGATGCCATGTTTGGCAGAATCGTTCCTAAACATAATTTTGCTTACAACCAAGATGGATTTGGTGCTATTGAGTTGGGTTTACGATACAGCAGCTTCGATGCATCTGATTTTAATACGACGGCTAAAGGGTGTGTTGTTGGTAGTGGCTGTTTGACCGCCACCACCGCGACTGCTGCTGTTACTAACAAAGCAGATGCCTGGACAGCGGGCGCAAAATGGATACTTAACCCGAATGCACGCATATTGCTCAACTATGTATACACTAGTTTTGATACACCTGTTCTTATAAACAAGTTTTCTAGTGATACAGAAAAAGCTGTCACCATGCGGGCTCAATATGACTTTTAATATAAAACTTACACTTGGAGCAAATAAATGTTGAATAGATTAAAAAATAAATTTTTGTATGCGTTGTTATTGTCATTACTGGCAACTTTAGCCCACGCAGAAGACAAAGTTACGGTATTCGCCGCAGCGAGCTTGACCAATGCTTTAACTGAAATTAGCGCGCAATACGAAAAAAATAATTCGGTAAAAATTGTACATTCTTTTGCGGCATCATCAAGTTTGGCCAAACAAATTGAAAACGGTGCGCCAGCCGATATTTTTATTTCTGCCGACACCAAATGGATGAATTATTTGCAAGATAAAAAACTAATTGATGTGGCATCGCGCAAAGAGTTTCTTGGCAATAAATTGGTAATAATCGCCCCCCAAGGCCGTGGCTTTAACGTAAAATTTGATAAGTCTTTCGATTTTGCAAAGGCGTTCGATGGCAGAATATGCACGGGCGATATTGATTCGGTGCCAGTAGGTATTTATGCGAAAGATTCACTAATTTACTTAAATTGGTGGGATTCAATTAAAACCAGAATTGTTGGCACGCAAGATGTGCGCGGTGCGCTGGCCTTTGTGGAGCGTGGTGAATGTGCTGCTGGTATTGTGTATGAAACAGATGCTAAAGTATCCACCAAGGTAGAAATAGTGGGTATTTTTCCAGAAGAAAGTCACAAGCCGATTGTTTACCCAATGGCATTTGTGGCAAATGCAAAAAACATCAATAATGACTACTTTAGTTATTTACAATCAATTAATGCACTAAACATTTTTAAAAAATATGGCTTTAATATTCTAAATTCTAAATAATATTTTATTGTTGGTTGATTCTATCTCTACCTTAAACACAGTTTTTACCTTAAGCCCTGCCGAAATTCAAGCGCTGCTACTTTCAGCAAAAGTAGCCATTTGTTGCACGTTGGTAATTGCTATTCCAGGCGTTGCAATGGCATGGCTATTGGCCAAGAAATCATTTTTCGGTAAATCATTATTGGATGGCTTGGTGCATCTACCACTAGTATTGCCGCCTGTAATACCGGGTTATTTATTACTACTTTTGTTGGGTAACCAAGGCTTAATTGGCAAATGGCTACAAACAACTTTTGGTGTTTCAATCGCTTTTACCTGGGTGGGCGCAGTCATTGCCTCGGCTGTGATGGGCTTTCCACTCATGGTGCGTTCTGCACGATTAGCCATTAGCCAAGTAGATACTGGCCTAGAGTCAGTAGCGCAATCTTTGGGTGCGCATCCTTGGCGCGTATTTTTCACAGTCACTTTACCATTAGCCATGCCGGGTATAGTTACAGGGTTAATTTTAGCCTTTAGCCGCAGTTTAGGCGAGTTCGGCGCGACCATTACTTTCGTTGGTAATATCGAGGGCGAAACCCGAACTTTGCCACTAGCTATCTATACTTACACACAGTTACCTGGTGGTGATATGGCCGCCATGCGTTTAGTGATTATTAGCATGACAATTGCACTTGGTGCGCTAATGTTAAGTGAAATATTGGAGCGTAGAGCCACAAAGCGCATTGGTCGAGGCAATGTAGCGTGATTGATATTGACCTTCAGCGCACACAAGGTAATTTTAATTTGCAAGCTAAATGCATCATTAATTCACCTGTTGCAGGCTTATTTGGCGCATCTGGTGCGGGCAAAAGCACCTTGCTGGGCATTATTGCTGGCTTAATCAAACCCAGTGCAGGCCATTTGATATTAGATGGAGAGTACCTGTTTGATAATAAACGAGGTATCGATATTCCGTTACATCAGCGTCGCATCGGCACAGTGTTTCAAGATAGCAGGTTATTTCCGCATTTGAGCATATGCGATAATCTGAATTATGGCTTCAACCTAGTACCTCAAAAAAACCGACGTCTAGGATTCGCCCAAATTGTTGAGTTGTTAGAAATTGGCCCGCTGTTAACACAAAAGCCGTATCAACTCTCAGGCGGTGAAAAACAGCGTGTGGCGCTTGGGCGGGCGTTACTCACATCCCCTCGCTTATTGCTACTAGATGAGCCATTGGCATCATTAGATGCGCGGTTAAAACAACAAATATTGCCTTTTCTAAGACGTGTTAAAGATGAAATTAACATCCCCATGATTTATGTAAGCCATGCTATTGATGAGATTTTATATTTAACTTCACAAATCATTATCTTAGAGCATGGACAATTATTAGCGAATGGCAATTTTCATGACATTATTCACCAAGATAACGTGCAGAATATGGCGTACTCTTTGGGGCTAGAAAATGTCATTCGTGCTGTTGTCTCTAAACACGAATTGACCTATGGCTACACCGAGCTAACGCAAGGTAAACAAACCATTGTAATGCCCTTAATTACTGCGGGTTGTGGCGCGCCAGTGACAATATCGATAGCCGCCTCAAATGTTGCGCTCTCGCTATCTCGGCTAGAAAATATCAGCATTCAAAATCAGTTACAAGGGGTTGTCACAGAGATAAAGCAAATTGGCTACCGCATATTAGTAACGGTGAATATGGATGAGTGCTTAATAATTGCAGAAGTCACCGCAAAAGCGCGACAATCGCTAGGCATTAGGGTTGGTAGCCAAGTATATTGCTTAATGAAAGCGCAAGCAATACGCCCCCATGGTTTTATTACCTACTAAAATACTTTGTTATCTTAAATACCTAGCTACTTATTTTACGCGCTTAAATAGTCTAAAGCTTTCGCGGCGTTCGGTGACACGTTTGCCGCTCCAAATCAGCTTCCAGTCGTGTCCTGGGTCTACTTTATCGCGGCCACGTTCGTCTTGAATCAAATATAAATCGCAACTAAGTATACCCTCTGTCTCGACGGATTGTGCTTTGACATCTGTGTAATAATGCAACAAATCACGTTGGGCTTTGCCGACGTGATTACTAGCGACGCAGGCAAA
>JANYGD010000169.1 GCA_025359405.1 Methylotenera sp.
CCATCGTCAAGCGTCGTGTCGAGTTGTTTGGCAAACTTACCTAAAATTCCGTCAGAGCAAACAACATAGGCACCTGACATACCACCTGCTGTAGGCTGTACGCTTACATCGGTAAACGCTGAGACGCTTTGAATTCCGATTATACCGCCGTCAGCGTTACGTGGCTGATAAGTATTTACTGGTGGGCCAAGACTACAATCAACTACAGTAGAACCAGGAGCCAACCCTGCTAAACGGACATGTTGCCAAAAAACACAAGACTCATCTCCATTGGCTGGTGCTTTCCAATTACCTTGAATTACACCGTTACCCGTTGTTCCAACAGTAGCTACAGTACCTCCAGTTAAATGGGTAGTTGCATTTGCATCATCACCAGGCAAAGCTTTGTATTTATCTTGATATCCATAAATGTAAACTTGTACATTTTGGAAATCTCGTGCCATATTTTTAACTTTGGCGCTATTAATCAGCTCTTGCCCTCTAAGCACGCCGCCTAGCAGCAAGCCAATAATCACTAACACGATGGCTAGCTCGATAAGGGTAAAACCTGTTTGTTTGTTCATTTGCACTATCCTCTTAGCTATTATTATGTGTAAAATTTTAAATTGCTGATCTACACTCCAGCAAATTAACGCAAGTTTTATGCCACCACTGAAAGCCTTATTTTAAAAGGGATATGAGCAATATCTTTGACAAAAAATACAAAAAAACGATGAAATTTCATCGTTTATGACAAAATATTGACACACTGTATTAAGTCGCTTTTTTAGATTATGCTTAAGTCTTATTTAAAATCGCGCTAAAACTTATGTTTGACTACTTAAAAAATAACCAATTGTTGGCAACCAACTCGCAACGCATCTTGGCATTAATGCTGATAAGCCTGCATGTTTTTTTAATTTGGGGTGATGGCACAACTCAGCTGCAGCGGGCATTTTTCTTGTGCCATTACGGCTTATTTTTGCTGTGGCAGCCGGTGTGGCGCAACACAGAAAAACTTTCAAAACCAGCTATTGCGCTATTTATTAGCGTTGGTTTAATTGGCTTTTTTTATATCAATTGGTGGCTCACCGCAATATGGTTATCCATTTTATTTGGGCTACTCGGTGGGCGCATTTTTTCAGAAGATACGAAAGCCACGCGCATTATTCATATACTTGCTGCAAGTTACTTGCTGGCCATGTTATTACTGTGGGTGGTGCCAAGGCTGCTAGATGCATCTAATGACCTTGAAGCTGCAAAATTTGTCATTAGGTACCTTACCCCAGTATTGCCAATTGCTATTTTCTTTATCGGCAAGCAAACCGCTAAAACAGGTCAGCCACCTATATTAGATTTCTTCTACACCTTATTACTTATGCTAGTAGCCTTTATTTTAGTGCTGACCAGCTATGTAATTGGTACTTTGCATGCGGTAAATTACATACAAGTGATGTTTATTGCTATATTTGGTTTGGCATTTGTGCTGGTTGCATTTAGTTTGCTATGGCAGCCAAGCACACGCTTTTCGGGTATTGAGCTTTTAATGTCGCGCTATTTATTAAGCATTGGCATGCCGTTTGAAAAATGGGTTAAAAATATTGCTACTTTGGGGGAAATTGAATCTACCCCCAACGGCTTTGTGCAGGCCGCAATGGGCGAGATGACGACTTTGCCTTGGGTTTCTGGCGTTTCTTGGTTGGCCGATGAAACACAAGGTAAGCTGGGCGAATCGTCTAGCCATATCACCAATTTTAATTTTAAAGATTTTTACATGAGCTTGCACACGCGCTGGCAGATTTCCCCTGCTTTGTATGTGCATGTGAAACTACTCACACAAATTATGGGCGAATTTTATGAGGCCAAACGCCGCGAGGAAAACTTGCGCCAAAATGCCTATATGCAAGCGTTTTATGAGACCGGATCGCGCCTAACACATGATATTAAAAACATTTTGCAATCAGTTGGCACATTGGTTTCTGCTGCAGAGCAAAACGATACAAAAGAAAATAAAGCCGATGACGAAGCCTTGCTACAGTTGATTCGCAAGCAATTACCTGTACTTAATCAGCGCATCGCGGCAACGCTAGATAAACTTAAAGCACCAGGCGAAGAAAAGAAACGCCTCGAAAAAATGTCGGCTTGGTGGAAAAACTTGCAATTACGCCATAATCACGATGCGATTGAATTTGTGGCCGTGCAATTACCCAAGCAAGAAATAAACGCCGAGGTGTTAGATAGTGTGCTGGATAACTTGCTTAACAACGCGCTAGAGAAAACCAAATATCAGCCCAGCACTTTTATTAAAGTAGAAATGTACGATGACGCTGAAAATGGCTTTAGTATTGATGTGACCGATACTGGCAGGGCGATGGACGCGCAAATTGCAAATGACATCTTTAAAAAACACATCGCCTCGCACAACGGCTTGGGTGTTGGTTTGTTTCATGCCGCACAAGATAGCAAACAAGCCGGTTACGAGCTAAGCTTGACCAGTAATGTCAATGGCGCAGTACGTTTTAGGGTTGAACTTGCTCCCAATCCAGTGCCAAACCCAGCGCCACTAGCGAATAACTAGGACAGGTTTTAGCGTAAGCCTTGCGTATAATCGGCCACGGCTTGCATTTCAGCATCGGTCATTTTAGCGGCAATCGCCATCATCATTGGCGCGTTGGCACGCTCACCCAAGCGAAAAGCTCTCAATTGCGCAAGCGTGTAATCCGCATGCTGCGCTGCCAAACGCGGGAACTGTTTAGGCAAGCCAGCTCCGTTTGCACCATGACAAGCAGCACAAGCTGGAACGCCAGTTGCAGCAATGCCACCGCGATAGATTTTTTCGCCTAATGAGCCAGCGCCGTTACTTTTGGCTTTGGCTAGATTGATTTTTTGACTGGCAAAATAAGCTGCTAAATTTTTCATGTCATCAGAGGTTAAATTGGCTACCATCGTAGCCATTACTGGGTTTGCGCGCGTACCATCTTTAAAATTACTCAGCTGTTTCAACAAATATTCAGGATGCTGCCCAGCCAATTTTGGGTTGAGCGAAATCACGCTGTTGCCATCTGCCGTGTGACAAGCCGCACACACAGTTTGCACGGTTTTTTCTGTAGCTGGTTTAACCTCATTATTAGCTGCAAACACATTAGAAACCACCAAACTTAACAACAAAACCGTTACAAAACTCACGCGCATACAAACTCCAAAAAGTTATAACTATTTAATTAAGCTAATATTTTATCAAAAATCACCCGTTCGTGATAGCATTTGCGCCTTGAGCCATTTGCAGTAAAAACCATTTAATGCCTTTATTTCAAAACGCTACTTTTTTTATTTCCGCTCACCACCTGCGCGATTTGCCACCTGCTTCGGGCATCGAAGTCGCCTTCGCTGGCCGCTCAAACGCAGGTAAATCAAGCGCGCTTAACACGCTGGCTAACCATAATCGCTTGGCTTACGTAAGCAAGCAACCCGGTCGCACCCAGCTGATTAATTTTTTCACTTTAGGCAACGATAAACACTTAGTCGATTTGCCAGGCTATGGCTACGCCAAAGTACCCGAAAGCATGCGCGCGCACTGGCAAAGCGTGTTGGCGCGCTATTTGAGTGAGCGCAGTAGCTTGGGCGGCTTAGTATTGGTGATGGATAGTCGCCATCCGCTTACACCGCTGGATAAACAAATGTTAGATTGGTTTTGCCCCGGCGGCAAACCGGTACATGTGTTACTAACCAAATCAGATAAATTATCGCGCGGTGAAGCAAGTTTAACACTAGCAAAAGTGCGCAAGGAACTGCTTGATACTTGGGGCGAAAGTTGCACAGTGCAATTATTTTCTAGCTCAAAAAAAATAGGCGTAGAAGAAGCCGAGAAGATAATAGGCGCTTGGTTATTTGCGCCTGAAAACTAAATCCCAAACACCGTGGCCTAACTTGATGCCACGGTTTTCAAACTTAGTCAGCGGGCGGTAACTCGGTTTTTCAGCATAATCTTGCGCCGTATTTTGTAATTGCGATTCAGTATTTAATACTTCTAGCACCCATTCTGCGTACTCCTGCCAATCGGTGGCTACATGCAAATATCCGCCAGTTTTAAGCTTAGTGCATAGTAATCTTACAAATTCGGCTTGAATCAAACGGCGCTTGTGGTGACGTTTTTTATGCCACGGATCGGGGAAGAAAATATGCACGGCGTCCAAGCTATTATCTGCGATTATGTTTCGCAGCACATCCACCACGTCATGCTGAATAATACGGATGTTAGAAAGGTTCACCTCATCTATCAACTTAAGCAAACTACCAACGCCAGGCGTATGTACTTCAACTGCCAAAAAATCACAATCTGCTAATGTTTGAGCAATTTTGGCGGTGCTTTCGCCCATACCAAAACCAATTTCGAGGATTTTCTTAGAATTGATTCGACCAAAAATTTGATTCAAATCGAGCTGATTTTCGGCATAATCAATGCCAAACTGCGGCCAGACTGTTGCTAGCGCACGTTCTTGGCCTTTGGTTAGGCGGCCTTGACGCAACACAAAGCTGCGTATGCGGCGATGTTTTAAGTCATGCTCTGGATTTTCAATTTCATTCATGGCGCGCATTATACGCCTATAAAGTATGCGCTTTATCGCCCTGTGCAAAGCCCAGCAGCGGTGCATCCATATTTTTAGTGAAGGCAATGACCTTAAATAATTCGCCCATTTCAGCAGGCGACATGAGTTTTTGCGTAGCGGCTACTAGTTTAATGTAACTAGAATCTTGCGGCGAAAACTGTTGCAAAATTTCTAAAATTCCACAATTGATTAAAAATTGTGCTTGTGACACATAGCCTGCAAGCCTTATTCCATGGGCTGATTCAGCTATCGCACTAAAATTCACGTGCGCGGTAATGTCTTGCAGGCCAACATTAATCAGCGGATTGCTATGCGCATAATGTTGGTAATGGCACATGAGCGTGCCTTGGTTACGTTGCGGATGATAATATTCGCGCGCTGAGAAACCGTAATCAATCATCAAAATAACGCCAGTTTCTAACATCTCTGCAAGGCTATGCATCAATGCTGATGAGGCGGGACAGACTTCAGTTAAATAATCGTTTGGTAGTGAGTAAGTGCTAACTTCATCATACAATTTACCAACTTTTAATGGCTTATCTTGCCAAATAAATTCATTCTCAAACACCACGCCACGCTCGTGCAAGCCTTGTGAATTGTGGATGAGATGCACTGGAATCGCATCCAGCACCTCATTGCCAAGCACCAAGCCACTAAAGCTTTGTGGCAAGGTTTCAAGCCAAACCACGCGCTTAAATAATTCTACTGATAATCTTTTCCGTAAGGCTTCACACTGAATTTGGCGTAAATATGCACTTACTTCTAATATTAAATATTGTCTAGGCAATTGGTCGAGTTGTTGCAGTTCCAGCAACAAATCTGCAGCTAATCTGCCTGTACCAGCGCCTAACTCTAAAATATCGCAATGCCAAAAAGCCAATATCTGCGAGGCTTGGCGAGCAACCGTTTGAGAAAATAAAGGTGAAATTTCTGACGCGGTGACAAAATCCCCCTGCAAACCGAACTTAGTTGCGCCACCGCTGTAATAACCTAGGCCTGGTGTATATAAAGCCATGTGCATAAAGGTCGCAAAATCTATCCAACCGCCCGCTTGTTTAATTTTTTGTTGAATTAAATCGGCTAATTGTTGGCTAAGTACTTGTTGCTGTGGCGAGGGAATAGGTAGTAAGGCCATAAGCCATTATAATATTTTGAA
Source organism: Methylotenera sp. (assembly GCA_025359405.1). Taxonomy (GTDB): domain Bacteria; phylum Pseudomonadota; class Gammaproteobacteria; order Burkholderiales; family Methylophilaceae; genus Methylotenera_A. Next base: position 5,743 of record JANYGD010000169.1, read on the forward strand.
ACCAAAGTGAGTAAAAATTGAATTCTGAGCTAGAAAATAAAGTAGTGCTAATTAGTGGTGGCGCAAAACGCGTGGGTGCAGCGATTTGTCGTGAGTTGCATGCCTGCGGTGCGCAAATTATGATTCACTACAAAACCAGCATCAAGGAAGCGCGGGCCTTGCAGGCTGAGCTTAATTTGCAACGTGCAAACTCGGTGGCGATTATTCAGGGCGATTTGCTCAACATTGCCGTGATGCCAAACTTGGTCAACGAAACCGTGAATCACTTTGGCAAATTGGACGTGCTCATCAACAATGCTTCCAGTTATTACCCCACCGAGATTGGTCATATTAACGAGGAAAACTGGCACGACTTGATGGGCAGCAACCTGAAAGCACCGATGTTTCTGGCGCAAGCTGCGGCAACTGAGTTGCGCAAAAATCACGGCTGCATTGTGAATATCACCGATATGCACATTGAACGCCCGAAGAAGAGTTATATGGTTTACAGCGTAGCCAAGGCAGGTTTGGTGACACTGACAAAATCGCTCGCGCAGGAATTAAGCCCAGAAGTGCGTGTGAACGCGGTCGCGCCTGGCCCAGTGCAATGGCCAGAAAATAACCCGCAATTTGATGAAGTGTATCGCCAACGCGTCATTGCGCAAACCTTGCTCAAACGTGTAGGTGAAGCTAGCGACATCGCAAAAGCGGTAAAATTTTTAGTCGCCGATGCGCCGTTTATTACTGGCCATGTGTTGGCGGTGGATGGTGGCAGGAGTTTGAATTTGTGATTAAGCATCTTCCCGATAACGCTTCTAACAACTTTATTAAGCTGCGCAACAGCTTGATTAGCGCCACTGGCAAGGCCATTGGCGATTACAACATGATTGAGGATGACGACACCGTACTGGTGTGCATGAGCGGCGGCAAAGATAGCTACACCATGCTGATGATGTTGCTGGCACTGCAAGAGCGCGCACCAATTGAGTTTAAGCTTATCGCCATGAATTTAGACCAGAAACAGCCGAATTTCCCCGCGCATATTTTGCCAGCTTATTTTGAACAATTGGGCGTGGAATATCGTATCGTTGAGGCAGATACTTACTCGGTAGTGAAAGAGAAAATTCCTGAAGGGGCGACGACTTGTTCGTTATGCTCTCGCCTGCGACGTGGTATTATTTACACAACAGCAAAACAGCTAGGCGCCAATAAAATAGCGCTAGGGCACCATAGAGACGATATTGTTGAAACACTTTTTCTCAACATGTTTTTCGGCGCAAAACTCAAAGCCATGCCACCTAAACTCGCGACCAATGACAAACAAAATGTGGTGATTCGCCCGCTAGCGTATTGTAGCGAGAAAGATATTGCCAGCTACTCGCGGCAAATGGAGTTCCCAATTATTCCGTGCGATTTATGCGGTTCGCAGCCAAATTTACAGCGCCAAAAGGTGAAGGAAATGCTGCAAGTTTGGGAGCTAGAACAACCTGGTCGCATCAATAATATCTTCCGCGCGATTTGCAATGTAGAGCCATCGCACTTAGCCGATTTTGATTTATACGATTTTAAAGGCTTAAGCCAAGCAATTGAATCGGACGAAGACCCGCTATTTGGCGATATTGCGGAAAAAGAAAAACCACAGCTATTCGATATTCAACTAACAGACACTACCAATATCACATTTGCGCGAGGTACTGAAAGCGAGGGTTTGAAAGATGCTTGAGGTGACCCCGATTCTTGAACTGCCTTTTAACAGCTTTAAACCCAATACAGATATCAAGCAGCAGCGAATGTATTTAAGGCACTTAGAGCACGGCGGTATTTTGTTTTTGCCAAACTTGGGATTTAATTTTACAGCGGATGAAAAGTGTTTTTTGTCACCCGATTGGTCCGATGGTAAATCGAAAAATATTTACCTACGTGGTAACGAGCGCAACATTAAAGGCGCAAAAGGCAATACCGAAGAATTAGCCGCGATGTCAGCCTTAATCGAACGCTATTCGCAAAACGCGACTACGTTAATCACACATTTATTGCCCAGCTATATGCCGCACGCCAAGCCTGCCAATACTAGCTTGCGCTGCATTGAGGCGGCAGGCCGCAACACCAGCTGGCGTAAAGATGATCGTCGATTACACGCCGATGCCTTTCCTTCTAAACCCACGCATGGCGAGCGCATTTTGCGCGTATTTACCAATGTAAACCCGCACAATAGGCCGCGTATGTGGAATATGGGTGAGCCATTTGCCAACATGGCAGCACGATTTTTGCCAAAGGTACCAAACTACAGCCGCCAGCAAGCCAAATTCATCAACACGCTAGGCATCACCAAAAGCTTGCGCGGCGAATATGACCACATCATGCTGCATTTGCACGACCTCACCAAAGCCGATGCCGATTACCAAGCCAGTGCGCCACAAATGCGCTTTGAATTCCCCGCCAATTCAAGCTGGGTGGTGTATTCCGACCTTGTATTACACGCCGTGTTAAGTGGGCAACATATGATGGAGCAAACGTTTCATTTGCCGCAAGAAAATTTGAGTTTTCCTGACGCCTGCCCAAAAAATATTATCGAGCGCTTGGTAAAACGCCACATAAATTGTTAACAAAGCATTAAACTTACGCACTTTCTGCATTCACTTATTGTCTAGTTAGCAATTTGCTTGCTATTATCTAGCCAATTCTTTAATTCCTGCCCATAGTTTCTAATTTATCATGTTCAAGGTTTAAATGTCCAAACTGCTTATTGTTGAATCGCCTTCAAAGGCTAAAACGCTGAAAAAATACCTCGGTAATGATTTCGAAGTGTTAGCCAGTTACGGCCATGTGCGCGATTTAATCCCTAAAAATGGCGCGGTAGACCCTGCCAATAATTTCGCCATGAAGTACGAGGTAATTGATCGCAACGCCAAACACATGGATGCGATTACCAAGGCGGTGAAATCTGCCGATAGCATTTACCTCGCGACTGACCCGGACCGCGAGGGTGAGGCCATTTCGTGGCATATTGCGGAAATTTTGCAATCCAAAAACTTACTTAAAAACAAATTGCTAAAACGCGTTGAGTTTAACGAAATTACGCAAACTGCAGTCAAACACGCTATCGATCACCCGCGCGATATTGCGATGGATTTGGTGAATGCGCAGCAAGCACGCCGTGCGCTAGATTATTTGGTTGGTTTTAATTTATCGCCGCTACTTTGGAAAAAAATCCGTCGCGGCCTTTCTGCAGGGCGCGTGCAAAGCCCCGCGTTGCGCTTAATTGTAGAGCGAGAATTGGAAATTGAGGCATTTAAAAACCAAGAATATTGGACGATTCATCTTGATGCGCTGAAACACGCGCACAGCTTCAATGCCAAATTAATTCAATTTAACGGCGAAAAAATTGAGCAATTTAGCGTGATTAATCACGACCAACAAGCAGATATTGTAGGCAAGTTGCTGATTGCAAGCGCAGGCAAAACCACAGTTTCGCGGGTTGAAAAGAAACAGCGTAGCCGCAGCCCAGCCGCACCATTTACTACTTCAACGTTACAACAAGAAGCCGTGCGAAAATTAGGTTTTACCACAAGCCGTGCCATGCGCGTGGCGCAACAACTCTACGAGGGCGTGAATATTGGCTCTGGGACAACAGGCTTAATTACCTATATGCGTACCGATTCGTTCAGCATGGCGGCTGAAGCGGTGATGAGCATACGCGAGTACGTGAAAAAGAACTTCGAGGCTGATTATTTGCCAAAATCGCCAATTATGTACAAAACCAAAGCCAAAAATGCACAAGAAGCACATGAGGCGATTCGCCCGACTGATATTTTTCGCTCTCCAACTTCGATGCGTAAGTATTTGAATGACGAGCAATTTAAACTATACGAAATGATTTGGAAACGTAGCCTTGCTTGCCAAATGTCACCCGCCAAATTTGATGCAGTAAGTGTAGATTTGGCTATAGGCTCCGAAGCTAACTTATTCCGCGCTACTGGCCAAACGCTTGTATTTCCGGGCTTTATCGCGGTATATATGGAAGGTCGCGATGATGAAGAGGAAGAAGGTGAAAGTAAGCTGCCTCATCTAGAAACGGGTGAAATTTTAAATGTAGAAAAAATCTACGGCGACCAGCATTTTACAGAGCCGCCACCGCGTTACGGTGAAGCCAGTTTGGTGAAAGTTTTAGAAGAATACGGCATTGGCCGCCCTTCTACTTATGCCAGCATTATCAGTACTCTGCAAGACCGTGAATACGTACTGCTCGACAAAAAACGCTTTACGCCGACCGATGTGGGTCGAGTCGTAAATAAATTTTTAACCGAACATTTCACCAAATATGTGGATTATGACTTTACCGCCAACCTAGAAAACGCACTGGATAGCGTGGCGGAAGGTGAGCGTGAGTGGATTCCATTGATGGATGAGTTTTGGCAAGGCTTTAACGCACAATTACTCAGCAAAGCCGATGTTGATAGACCTGGCAATGAATTGATTGACGAAGCGTGCCCAAAATGCGGCAAACCACTGCAAAAACAGCTCAGCCGTTACGGCACGTTTATTGGCTGCACTGGTTATAACGATGAGCCAAAATGCGACTACAAACGTAGCATGAATGGCACAGCTCAAGCTGGCGCAGACCCAGTGACTATCGGCGTGGACGCTGAATCTGGCAAAGAAATTTATTTGATGAATGGCCCGTATGGTCCGTATTTACAGGTAGGTGTGGCAATTGAAGGCGAAAAGAAAAAGCCAAAACGGGTGAGTATTCCCAAAGAAATTCCGCTAGCCAATGTGAATATTGATATTGCCAATATGTTGCTATCGTTGCCACGCGATTTAGGCACGCACCCAGAAACTGGCAAAAAAATTATCGCCAATATTGGCCGCTTTGGCCCGTATGTGAATCACGACGGTAAGTTTAAATCCATACCCAAATCTGAAAGCGTGTTCAGTATTGATTTAGCAAGCGCAGTAGCACTATTAGCCGCCGCCAATACTGGCCCTGCGCCGATTGCCGATTTAGGTGCGCATCCATCTGGCGAAGGTCGAGTTGAAGTGTATGCAGGCCGTTATGGGCCTTATGTGCAGTACGCTAAAATACGCGCAACGCTGCCGAAAAGCATGGCACCAGAAGAATTAACCTTGGATGAAGCATTAGGGTTGTTGACAGAAAAAGCAGCAAAAGAATCTGCAGGGGGGAAAACATCTGCTAGAAAATCATCCGCTAAAAAGGTGTCAGCTAAGAAAGCAATTGCAAAAAAACCTGTTGCTAAGAAAACTGCAACTAAAAATGCTGCTGCTAAAAAGTAAGTAGCGATTGGTTTCTAAGCAATAAAAAAAGCAGCCTCAAGCTGCTTTTTTTAATTCCAAAGTGGCTAAGAAATTCTGCCTGACGCCACTGTATTTTCTTGGCCTGTTGTCGTTGGTCTAGGCTCGCTATTATATTCCACCCATCTACGGATGCGTTTGGCATCACCAATGCGCGTCAATTTCCCATAAGAATCTAGCAACACAACAATCATCGGCTCACCCGCTATTGTCGTCTGCATCACCAAACAGCGCCCAGCTTCATTAATAAAGCCCGTTTTAGATAATCCAATTTCCCACTCCCCACCGCGCACTAGGCCATTGGTGTTATTAAAATTAACTGGGTAGCTACGGCCTTCAACATACACTTCGCGCGACGCTGTAGTTGTTGCCGATCTAATTTCAGGGTACTGATAAGCAGCTTGCACCATTTTAGCTAAATCTTCGGCAGTCGATACATTCTCACTATCAAGTCCCGTCGGGTCTACAAAGCGCGTACTATTTAAGCCCAACTCAAGCGCTTTAGCATTCATCGCTTTTACAAAAACAGTTTTACCGCCTGGGTAATTATTCGCTAATGCAGAGGCAGCGCGGTTTTCTGAGGCCATTAAAGCTACTTGTAGCATGTCGCCACGCGTAAGCCCAGAACCTACCGAAAGCCTTGAAGTTGTACCTTTTAAATAATCAACATCCTCGTCCGATATCTCAATCACATCCTCGAGCGATTGTTTTGCGTCCAGCATCACCATAGCCGTCATCAACTTAGTAATTGATGCAATTGGAGTAGGTAAATTAGTATTTTTGGCATAAATAACTTCACCCGTATTTTGATTAATAATCAATGCCTTACTGGATGCCAATTGCAAAACACCTCTGCCGTCATATCTCTCTTCGGCCACAAATTCTCGCTGAGCTTGTAAGTTACGCGAAACACTCACTCTTTGCGTACCGATTCTGCCTGATTGATAACGGCTAGAAATGCGGTGCTTACCTAGCGCATTTCTTTGGCTTGAAATGATGCGTTTATTGGCTTTTTTATGTGCCGCCAATAACTCAACGGGTGACGTCACTAACGCAAGCGCCACATAAAATAGCATCATTTTTTTAAATATTAACTTTACCATGACAGCTTATCCCCGAACGTACTTGAATTCATAATATATAAAAAATAGTTATCTGTCATCTACTTAGCGCATATTTATAAAAAAAATATTAACATTTTTTTGGTTGTAACCTTTTTGACACAGCCCTTTTACTTTTATTCGAATGTTTAAATTGTGAGAAAATAAGCGGAATTCAATGATACGAAGTCTGACCATGAAATTTCCAAATCAGTTGCATTACACCGCAGAACATTTATGGGTGCTCCAAGAACCGCATGGATATTGGCTTGCAGGCATTACCGATTATGCACAAGATTTACTCGGCGATATTGTTTTTATCGAGCCACCTAAGCTGGGCGATGCGCTGGTAAATGGTATGCCTTGCGGGATTGTGGAATCGGTTAAAACTGGTTCGGATTTACACGCGCCGATGAACGGTGTTGTGACAGAAATTAACAATGATTTATTGAACGCGCCAGAAGGGATTAACGATAAGCCCTATGCCGCATGGATATTCAAGTTTAAGCCAGATAACGTCAATGACACTGCGCATTTTTTAAGTGCCGACGCTTATAAAGCCTTGATTGATAATAATTAGTTTATTTTGGTAATACGAACTTAACTGTCAGTAATAATTCCTGTAACTCTACTAATAGTTGTTTGCGCAAATCAAGTTCTAAGTTTGGCAATGAAGTTGCTAATATTTGTTGAATATTATCACGCATCACCTCTTGCACTGCAGGCAAATCGGCATTAATTGTTGCTAAAAAGCCATCTCTAACCTGAATACTTTGTGCCGTCATCTCATTGGCAAATTTAGCCTTTACTTCATCGGTAGCAGCCTCATAAATGCTAGGGATAGCGGCATTTAGCGTAGCACGCATCTGTTCCACCGCATCGGCTTGTATTAATCGCAGCTGTTCTTGCAATTCTACTTTGGCGTTTTGATTAATCGAATGAAAATTTTCCGTCAGTGACTGTGCTAGTTGCGCTTGATGATCACTCAAGGATTGCGTTTGAAATGTCTGCATTTCCTGATTTAGCTTCTGACTAATCTGAGTAGTAATCGCTTCTTGCTGCTCGTCCACCGCCGCACTATACAAGCTAGGCATTGCCTCTAAAAATGTGGTGCGCATTTGTGCCAGCGCTTCGGTTTGCATAGCGTTCAACTGTTGCTGCAACTCTGTTTTAGCATCTTGGCTAATCGACTCATAAATACCAGTCATGTCTTGTTTTAATTGCGCTTGGTGATCGCTAATTGATTGCGCCTGAAATGCTTGCATTTCTTGATTTAAATCGCGCATAATGCGCGCACTGGTGTCTGTTTGTAGCGCTTCTACGTGCGAGCTCACTTCTTTATTTGTGGACTGAATCGAGGCTTGCACCAACTCGGCTAGCGTTACGTCAAACGTTGAAATCGCGTTATTTTGTAGGGCTGAAATATTCTCAGCAAGATTGTTATAAACCAAGTCGGCACTGGCTTGATACATACGTGGCAACTCAGTTTTAAGATCAGCCTTGGTTCTATCAACAAAATCGGTTGTATTCGCTTCAATTGATTGCTGCGTATCTTTAATTTCAGCTTGCAGCTCATTTAATAAATCCGTTTTAAGCGCATCACGCACGCTTATCAATACCGATTGTGTAATTTCCGCCTCCAGGCGCGGCCTTATATGGTTGGTAACGCGCGCAATCAGTTCTGGCGTAATGCCTAAGGTTAGGTCTTCTTTAGGTGCAGATTCAACTTTAGCGCTAGGTTTAGGCTGATAAACCTCGGTTAGCAATGGAATTTTGCTATCTTTTGTTGGATGGTCTGCCACAATATTCTCTATTCAGTCCTAATTTGAGCATGGTCAATATTCTTAATTTCATAGCCTCTGTCACGATAAAACTTAAAACGTGCTCGCGCAGCAAGTCTATCTTGCTCCTCATCGCCCACTAGCTCGACTAACTGTGTAAATCGGCTAAAAATAATGGGCTCTGTGGGAGTTAAATTAATCAACATATCGTCGAGCATTAAATCGTGCATTGAATGGTTACTCTGTGAGCCAATAACCACAGGGGTTTTAGAAGCGTGCAAATGATTAAGCTGCACATTTGGCAAAAAACTTGTCTGATTACATTGCCACAAATAGTCAGATACACTGGCTGACATGCTGTCATCTACCGTCAAAATAGTCACTTGCCTGTGTTTGGCAATTGCCCTTTCTATAAGCTCCACAAGCACCTTTTGCTTATCGGCCACATTAAAATAAAATTCTATTCGCGTCATTTTATGCTGTGAATTTTAAGGCTATTTTGCTTTGCTTGCATTTAACTTGCTAGCACGTTGTACTAAGAATGTAGTTAAAAGTGGCACAGGGCGCCCCGTGCCGCCTTTTTCTTTGCCAGATTTCCAAGCTGTTCCTGCGATATCCAAATGCGCCCAATCGAATTTTTTGGCGTAGCGCGATAAAAAACAGGCCGCAGTAATACTACCGCCAGCACGCCCGCCAATATTCGCCATATCGGCAAAGTTGCTGTCAAGCTGGCTTTGATAATCTTCCCACATTGGCATGTGCCATGCGCGGTCGTGCGCGACCTCGCCCGCAGCAAGTAATTCATGCGCAAGCGCGTCTTTGTTGCTAAACAAGCCACTGGGATGATGCCCCAGCGCAATCACACAAGCGCCTGTTAACGTTGCAATATCGACTACGGCACTTGGCTCAAAACGCTCGGCGTAAGTCAGCGCATCGCATAAAATCAAACGACCTTCCGCGTCGGTATTCAATACTTCAATGGTTTGCCCCGACATACTGGTCAGAATATCGCCTGGTTTAATCGCGCCAGCGTCGGGCATGTTTTCGCAAGTTGGAATAATGCCAACTGCGTTAATCGCCAAACCCAACTCGCCGATGGCTTTAAACGTGCCCAGCACGCTCGCAGCGCCACACATGTCATACTTCATTTCGTCCATATCTGCGCCGGGTTTGAGTGAAATACCACCGGTATCAAAAGTAATGCCTTTGCCTACTAGCACGACTGGTTTTTGGCTTTTTTTGCCTTTTAAATGTTGCAACACAATCAGGCGCGGCGGCTCTACACTGCCTTGTGCAACGCCTAAAAATGAACCCATACCGAATTTCTGAATTTCAGCTTTTTCTAAAACTTCCACTTTAAAACCATATTGTTTGGCAATTTTTTTGGCCTGCTCACCCAAATAAGTGGGCGTGCAAATATTGGGCGGCAAATTACCTAGATCTTTGGCTAAACTCACGCCAGCACTAATCGCCAGGCCATGTCTTACACCTGCTTCAGCCTCAGTATTGTCAGATTTCTCCACATGAATCGCAATTTTACTGAGCATTTTTGGCTCAGCTTTTTTAAGTTTTATAGCATTCACTTGGTAAGTTGCATCCATCACCACTTCAACCAGCTGCGCGACTTTAGTTTGCGTATCTACTTTTTTAATCGCTAATCCACTTAAAAAAAAGCTCGCGCTAGCAACACCTTTTGGTAAAGCTTTAACCGCCGCACGCACCGCTTGGCGATATTGCCGTTCGCCAAATTCTGCTTGTTTGCCCAAACCAACCAGCAACACGCGTGTGTTAGCCGCGCCCGCAAGCTGATGCAAAGCCACGGTCGCGTTTAATTTGCCTTCCATATCGCCACTTTTTAATACCATGCTGATGGCTTTATTTGAAGCTGCATCTAAACTTTTTGCGGCATCGGTGAGTTTTCGGCCTTCAAATACGCCTACAATCACACAATCAGTGCGTTGTTTTTCAGGATTTCCGTTTTTTATGCTAAATTCCATGTTTAAGCCTTTTTATATTCACTAAAATTTAACCCTAATTATCCAGCGTTTTGGCTTGAAATCAAAGCGCAATATTACAGAATAACTTAATTGAGAATATTTAAAAAATCATTATCGCACGAGCTGATTAGCACTGCTGGCGCAGTGTTTTTAATACTCATCGGCATAGTCATCGCCCAACGTGCAGGCTATTTTGTGCAACTTGCTGCAAAAGGCATTTTGCCAAATGATGCTATTAATACGCTTCTGGGGTTTAACATGGTGAAATTTTTGCCGATGATTCTGTCGCTTAGCATATTTTTGGCGGTTTTACTCACACTTACGCGCTGGCACCGCGATTCTGAAATGGTGGTTTGGTTTAGCTCTGGCTTAAGCATTACCCAATGGATACGCCCCATTTTAACGTTTGCCATACCGGTAATTGTAGTGATTACCTTGTTAAGTTTACTGGTGATGCCGTGGGCGATTCAAAAAGGGCAAGATTATCGCGTTCAACTCAAAAGTCGCGACGAGCTTTCTTCCATTACTCCTGGTGTGTTTAAAGAATCGAATAGCGGTGACCGTGTGTATTTTATAGAGAGCTTTGATGAACTTGGCAATGTGGTCAAAAACATATTTGTGCAATCCACCCAACACCAAAAAACTGGCGTGGTTGTAGCTAGCCTTGGCAGCCGCGAAAAAGTAAAGAATGGCGATAATTTTTTAGTGATGGAAAAAGGCCGTCGCTACGAAGGCAAGCCGAATTCTGCAGAAATATCGACCACCGAGTTTGAGCGTTATGCCATTCGCATCCAAACCAAAGAGGCAGCACCAGAGCCTTACACGCGGCAGGCCATCTCTACCAAACAATTATTGCAAAATACTGATTCTGGCAATAAGGCCGAGCTGCAATGGCGAATGGCGATTCCAATCTCGGCGCTAGTATTGGTGTTGCTAGCAATTCCGCTTAGCTTTGTTGATCCGCGCGCTGGGCGCTCGCTCAACCTTATTTTTGCAATCGTCATTTACATTATCTACAACAATATTTTAAGTATTTTCCAGGCATGGGTTACGCAAGGCCGCCTAAACGCTATGATTGGCCTATGGCCTGTGCATTTGATTTTTTTAATGCTGGCGTTTTACCTATTTTATCGACGCACCCATTTATTACCGTTAATGCCAAAATTTCTCAGTGATATTTCACGCTCTTGGAAAAAACCTAGCGCATCATGAAAATTTTTAAGCGCTATTTTTGGCAAGAAACCAGCATCAATATTTTGATGATTATGCTGGGTTTATTGGCGATGTTCTCATTTTTTGATTTAATTCAAGAACTTGACAGCCTAGGCCAGGGCGATTATGGCATCAGCAAAATGCTGGTGTTTGTGTTACTAAGCGTTCCTGGTCATATATATGACGTAGTACCAGTGGCGGTGTTGGTAGGCATGATGTATAGCCTTGGCACGCTAGCGCGCAATTCCGAGCTAGTCGTCATGCGCGTAAGTGGCTTATCACTGCTTAATATTGGCTTAATCCTCCTCAAAGTGGGCTTGTTATTCACTGTCATCACTTTTTTTGTAGGCGAGCTCATCACACCGATTAGCGAAAAAATGGCGCAGCGCATGCGCATTAAAGCCACCGATTCCGTCGTCGCACAAGATTTCAGATCTGGTCTATGGGTGAAAGATGGTAACAGTTTTGTAAACGTTGAAACCGTATTGCCAGATGCGAGTTTATTGAATGTGCACATTTATGAGTTTGACGAAAACTTTAAATTACGCAGCATCAGTAATGCTAAAAAAGGCGACTACGCAGATGAGCGTTGGGGTTTAAGTGACGTCACGCAATCGAAATTTAACACGTTCAAAAAAATTGAAAATAACAACGTGCAAACACAGTTTTTTAACAAAGCCAATTGGAAATCACTGATTCGCCCCGAATTATTAAATGTGCTGTTGGTGGCGCCAGAAAAAATGTCCGCTTGGAATTTATACTCATTTATCAATCACTTAGAAACAAACAAACAAAAAACCACGCGCTACGACGTCGCGCTTTGGTCAAAAATGATTTACCCGCTAGCGTGTATGGTGATGGTGATTTTGGCGCTGCCATTTGGGTTTTTACAACAACGCACAGGTAGCACCAGTACCAAGATTTTTATTGGCGTCATGCTGGGTGTGGTGTACCAAATTATGAATCGCGTATTTATTCATTTGGGTGTGTTAAACGATTGGCCGCCTTTGATGAGCGCGATTACACCAACGATACTATTCCTAATTGCGGGATTGAGTTTGTTGTTTGTGATTGAGCGTAGATAATTTAAGCCATGCGAATAAAGCGTGATTTCAACAATCTGTCATGCAAAAATAAACCCTCTTTATCGACCAAAGCCCAAATAAAGCCTAGCCCGCAAATCAATATTGATAGGCTTGCCATGGCATATCGGATAATTGCTTGTTTTATACTTAAAGTCGAATTTTGCTGATTAATTAACCTAATTTTCCAGGTTTTGGTGGCCAAAGTTTGGCCAGTTTTAGACCAACACCAAATAAAATAAGCACCTGTCACCAGCCATAAAAAAAACTGCAATTGCAAACGCTTATAAGGCGGCGTAGCTTGCCCAAACAAGCGCACAAATATCCATGTACACAACATCCATAGCGCAAACAACAATATCAGTTCGTAAATACAAGCGGCAGAAAGTCTTAAACGGGTAGCGTTTTGAGTCATAAAATATTCTAGGATAAAAAACCCACTATCAAAGCAATAGTGGGCTAGTATATAGCACTTAAAGCATTATTCTAGGCCTGGCTCGTAGTCCCATTCAGCAGAGTCCTTACGCAGTTTTGTGCGCTCGCCTTTTGGTAATTTTTGATAATCCGACCATTTTCGGCGCACTTCTTCTTTTTTCTCCGGACTCAGCGCATGAAACTGTTGATAACGTTTACGCGCATTCTCGCGCTCGTAAGGTGTCATACGGCTCCAGCTATTGAGACGCCTTTGCACACGCTGTTGTTTTTGTGCGTCCATTTTGGGGTAATCGTTGGCAATATCTAACATTTTTTCGCGTTGCCAAGGCCTTAAAGTATCCCACTCCGCACCTAATGGGGCTAATACTTTGCGCTCATCATCTGAAAGTTGACTCCAAGTTTGAGTAGGCGCTTCAGCGCTATCACTCTCATTGAGCGATGACTTCATGCTACCAATATCGCCCATTGCCACCTTTTTATGTTCGCTGGAATAGTCGAATTCACCTGCTTGCAGGCTGCTTGCAACCAATACTAACAATAACAAAAACTTATTCATTAATTTAAAGATTCTTTATAAGTTAGCTTGTTTTTCGTTCAGATAAGGTTCAAAACCCCTATCCACAAAAGCTTCTGGCGGCAAATCAGCACTTAACAAAAACGCGTCGCTAGACTCTTTGTGGCTAAACGATTGCATTAATACAAAGCCGGCGATAATCGCGCCTAATACCAAGCCGGTGCTGACAATTCGATGATGCTCTGCCCACGAAAAAACGCCGGTCAACGTGCTGTCGCTATTGACACTTGCACCAGAAATTTGTTGTGCATGCGCTTTTAATGCACGCTCACGACCATTTTCAAGTTGCTTGAGCGTGCGCATGCTCAAACGCTTGGCGTGCGCATCTAGCAAGCCCACGATTTGCTTGGCTTGTGTGTCTATTTCATTTTCTTGTAAATTGTCTATGCTCATGATTCTGCTCCTAATTGCGATAATGCTCTAGTGCCTAAGCCCTGTTTTTCTAACAAGGCGGCCAGGGTGTGTACTGCGCGGGAACAATGCGTTTTGACGCTACCTTGCGAGCAACCCATCATTTCGGCGGTTTCTGCAACATCCATGTCCTCCCAATAACGTAATACAAAGGCTTCTCGTTGACGTGCGGGTAGCTTTTCAAGCGCTTTTTCGATCATCTGCAAAGTTTGACTGCGCTCGAGCTGAGTGGCGGGATTCGTACCTTCATCTTCCACATCAATAGAGTCAAGCGGATCATGGTCCTCTTCACCGTCCTGACCCGCGCCAAATGAGGAAAGTAGCGTTGTCCACAGGTTGCGTACTTTTTGCCGGCGCCAATAATCGCGCATGGTATTTTGCAAAATACGCTGAAACAACATGGGATATTCGGCTGCGGGTTTATCGGCATATTTTTCCGCCAATTTCAACATGGCATCTTGCACAATATCCAGCGCAGCATGGTCATCACGCACGGCGTACACCGTTTGCTTAAACGCACGCCGCTCTACATCGCGCAAAAAATCTGATAATTCTTGTGAACTCGCCATGAAAATTGATATTTAATTGATAATGGATAGTATATCAGCTTTAAGTTTTGCACAGATTTGGCATTCCCCTAATGGATAATAACCGTGCGCAAGTTTGTATAACGCTAGCTTTTGGTTACAATTCTTATAGTTGGTTCATTGGTACTTGGTTCAATTGGAGTTTAATTTATTTATGGCACGCATTTTTTTACTGATTATTTTAGGTTACTTACTGTATCAAGTGCTTAAACGCATGGCTGCTAGCGCTGATTCCAAGCCCAATGCCAAGTCTGAAGAAAACCTAGAAGAAAAACCTGAAGAAAGAATAGTGCAATGCGCAAATTGTGGCTGTCATGTGCCGATAAGTGAAAGCCAAATCAAAAACAATAAAATTTTATGTAACAATCCAGAATGCCAACAAAACCAGAGCACTAAAAAATAGTATGGCGATTGATTTGATTGCTAACTTAGACGCCAAGATAACCGCCACCCGCTGGCGAAGTCTTAAGCTTTATAACGCTTACCGACTTACCGTTGCGTTGCTGCTTTTGGCAACGCAAGATCTGTTAAACAATGACCATTGGCTGCAAAACGCTAAAGCAGATCTTTTCTCAGCATTAGTGCTTGGCTACTTTGCATTTAGCATCATTTCAGCCTTAGTTACTTGGTTAGAAAAACCCAATATCGATATTAATCTGCCGATTCAAATCATCATTGATATCGTGTTTATTGTACTGCTGATGCACGCCCAAGAAGGTAGCCAAAGCAGTGTTGGTTTATTGTTAATTATCGCCATTGCTAGCGCTAGTTTAATTAGCGAAGGGCGCTTAGCCTTATTTTATGCGGCTATAGCCAGTATCGGCATATTGCTTGAGCAATCTTATCGTATCCTAAAACTTGATAATTCCGCCAGCAATTACACGCCTGCAGTATTGCTTAGTTTAGGTTGTTTTGCAACCGCTTGGCTGGCTTACAGTCTTGCCAAACGTACCAAACAAAGCGAATTATTAGCCTCGCAACGTGGGTTGGATGTACAAAATATGGCACAAATTAATGCGCTAATTACGCACGAAATGCAAGATGGCGTATTGGTTGTAAATCAAAACTTTCAAATCAAGCATCACAATACTCAAGCTGAAAAACTACTCGGTCTAGAATCCAAAAATTGGCAAGAAATTCCGCTCACTGAAGTTTCACCTGAAATCGCCAGTATGATGCAGCACTGGCTAGAGGAAGCAGAAACGGCGCATGGTTTCGAACCTACCAATCTGGCATCGCCAAATATTCTAAAACTAAGCTTGCTTTCACGCGAATTACGCCTTAGATTTTTACCCATTTCAGAAAGCCGCAATCAAGGTGCGGTGATTTTTATAGAGGATTGGTCGCAAATGCAAACACAAGCGCACCAAGTAAAATTAGCCGCGCTGGGTCGATTAACCGCCAACATTGCGCACGAAATTCGCAATCCTTTAAGCGCTATTAGCCACGCCAACCAGCTTTTGCAAGAAGAAGACAGCGACCCGGCCACCAAGCGTATGCTGCAAATTATTAGTGATAATGTGCAGCGCGTAGACCAAATTATTAAGGATGTTTTGGAGCTGAATCGACGCGATCGCACCAACCAAGAGCTGATTCATTTAGAAAACTTTGTTCATGATTTTTATACACAATTTTGCGCGGTAGAAAAAATTCCAGATACTTGTTTTAAACTGACACTGATTGATGCGGAAACCATGATTTCGTTTGATCGCAGGCATTTAAATCAAATTTTATGGAATCTATGTAAAAATGGCTGGCGTCACTGTAAAAAAGCTGAAAATAGCCTAGAATTAGCACTCAGTTTGTCAGATAAAACAAAAATGGTGCGTATCGAAATTAACGATGACGGTGAAGGCATTCACGAGAGCATGCGCAGCCATTTATTTGAGCCTTTTTTCACTACCGAGAAATCGGGCACTGGGCTGGGCCTTTATATTGCGCGCGAGCTTGCCGATGCCAATGGCGCTAAGCTGCAATATAAAGCCTTAGATTCAGACAATGGCTCAGGTTCACAATTTATAATTTACCTTAAAAAGATCTAAGAAAAGGTTTAAGTTTTAATGGCGCAACAATTTAATTGCTTGGTGGTAGATGACGAAACCGATATTCGTGAGCTAGTGGTATTGACGCTAGAGCGCATGGATATTAGGGCGGATAGCGCCAGCAATTTAGAAGAAGCGAAACAATTATTGGCCAGCAGAAGCTACAATTTATGCCTTACCGATATGCGTTTGCCCGATGGTTTGGGCTTAGAACTGGTAGAGCATATTTCGGCCAATTATGTGGGCTTGCCGGTAGCGGTTATTACCGCTTACGGCAGCGCCGAGAACGCGGTATCCGCCTTAAAAGCCGGTGCGTTCGATTATTTAACCAAACCCATTTCCCTCAAACAATTACGCCCGCTGGTGGAATCCGCGCTTAAATTATCCAGCTCCGATATCAAAGAAACACATAATACGGTGGATTTAATTGGCAACTCTCCCGCCATGGATTATGTGCGTACCATGATAGAAAAACTCGCACGCAGCCAAGCACCTGTCTACATTAGCGGCGAATCGGGCAGCGGCAAAGAGCTTGCTGCGCGGCTGATTCACAGCAACAGCTCGCGCCGCGACAAAGCGTTTATCGCTGTTAACTGCGGTGCAATTCCAGAAAACCTAATGGAAAGTGAATTTTTTGGCTATAAAAAAGGTGCGTTTACCGGCGCTGCACAAGATACTTTAGGTTTATTTCAAGCTGCTAACGGCGGCACTTTATTTTTGGACGAAGTGGCCGATTTACCACTTGCTATGCAAGTTAAATTATTACGCGCTATTCAAGAGAAAAAAGTACGCAGCGTTGGCGGCACCACAGAGGAAGCCGTGGATGTGCGCATTATTAGCGCTACGCATAAAAACTTGAGCACCTTGATGGAACAAGGCATGTTCCGGCAAGATTTATATTACCGCTTGAATGTGATTCAACTCAAAATGCCCGCCTTGCGTGATCGCCCACAAGATATCCCAGAACTTACACAAAAATTATTGCAAAAACTGTGTCAGGCACAATCTATCAATGTGCCTGTGATTGAAGAAAGCGCGAATAAAATCATCTCTGAGCTACATTTTGCGGGCAATGTGCGCGAGCTAGAAAACATGTTAGAGCGAGCACTGGCTTTGTGTGACGGCCAAAAAATAAGCAGTGATGACTTATTTATGGGTGAAGAATTTAAGGTGAAAACTGCTGAAAAAAACAGCTTTGATCCCGGTCAACATTTAGAAATTGGTTTGCCAGAATACCTAGAAGACATTGAAAAAAATGCGATTTTAAAAGCACTCGCCAAGGCCAACAACAACAAAACTGCTGCTGCTAAGTTGCTGGGCGTAAGCTTTAGAACGCTACGATATAGGCTAGCAAAGCTAGGCTTGGCTAAAGACGAAGATGCTGATGACAGTTTGGAAGAAGAGAATTAGCTTAACGCGATAATTAAATAGCCGACATATAAAGCGCCATTCACCAACAAATGCCACACTTTAATACCACCTTTGGTCATTAAATAGCGTATCCAAATCGCTGCGATTAGTGTGATAACGATACCCCAGACTACCTCTTTGCGCGGCTCCCACGGAGTAAGCATAATGCCGATGGCAGGTAATAATGTACCTTGAAACACCATTGCGCCCGTAATATTGCCAAACGCTAAAGTATCTTTTCCCTTACGAATCCATAAAATACTGTTCACTTTTTCGGGTAACTCTGTGGCAATCGGGACAATCAACAAAGATAACAACAATGCCGAAATACCCATGATTTGCGAAGCCGTTTCAACACCATTAATAAAGCCTTTCGCCCCAGCCACCAGCAAACCCAAGCCCAACATAAGCTGAATCAAGACTACTAGCATGTTATTCGGTAAGCCAAGTTTGCATAAAAACATTTGACCTTCAGCCTCAGTGGCATGCCCCTCCTCCACCAAGCCTTTCGAGGCATTTATCGTCATCATCACATACACAAAATAAGTCATCACCATGCATGTACCCATGCTGTAGCGCACGATTGCTAGGCTATGTGGCACGTACATCGCAGCGGCAGCAAAGCAAAAAGCTACAATGAAAAAGTTAAGGTCGCGCAACAAGCCTGTGCGCTCAGGCCGCAAATGGCCTTGCGTGCCGCGGCGCTTCCACACCGAAATCGCCATTAAGCTAATAGAAAGCGTAGACAACATTAAGGGTGCCCCCAATATAGCTCCAACGCCGATTTCCTCGTTAGTCGCCACATTTTGCGTGCCCGCAAGCAGCGCCAATAATGGCACCATAGTTTCTGGAAGTGCGGTACCTATTGCCGCAAATATCGAACCTGTAACGCCTTCGGAAATACCCAATTTTTCGCCCAAATGTTCCAGCGCGTTGGTAAACACCTCCGCCGCGATTAAAATAACCACCAACATCGCCAAAAGCTGCACAAAAACCATTTTTTACCTTTACAATAAACTACTTAATAAACAGAATTTTAGCCGATATAACCCGAACCTGCATGCCCAAGCA
The DNA here is from genome assembly GCA_025359405.1 of Methylotenera sp. GTDB lineage: Bacteria > Pseudomonadota > Gammaproteobacteria > Burkholderiales > Methylophilaceae > Methylotenera_A. Next base: position 24,737 of record JANYGD010000169.1, read on the forward strand.
ACCATTAAAAAGTCAAAAATTAAAACTCAATGCCGCTGGTTATGTTGAATCTGCCACGCAAATCGACTCCCCCAATTTTGACGCAAGGCCAGAAAACACAAAAATTGAATTAATCGTTATTCATAACATTAGCCTACCCCCCAATAAATACAGGGGTCCTGGCGTTGTGCAATTATTTACCAATCAGCTAAATCCGAACGAGCATCCTTATTATGCCCAGATTCACACACGCAAAGTTTCATCACATTTTTTCATCCGGCGCGATGGCGAAATCATGCAATTTGTGTCAACCTTGCAGCGCGCTTGGCATGCGGGAGCCTCTAATTGGCAAGGTCGTGAACGTTGTAACGATTTTTCAGTCGGAATAGAGCTTGAGGGTAGTGACTTCGAAGCGTTTGAGGTAGCACAATATCAAGCGCTTAAATCGCTACTTAGCTGTTTGCAAAAAACTTATCCTATTCAACATATTGTAGGACATTCTGATATCGCGCCAGGGCGCAAAACAGACCCGGGACCTTATTTTGACTGGCAAAAGATAAGATAGCTATTTATACAAAATAACATTGAAACCAAACTATGCATAAAATTTCTTCTTACTTTTTTGCGAGCTTATTGAGCTTATTAGTCGTTGCCTGTGGTGCAAATGATGATAAGACCTCAAATAAAGATGGCGACAAAAAAGACGCTAAACCAACGCTTGTCACCGTAACACAAGTCAAAAATCAAGCGCTTGAAACCACCGAAGTGGCCGTTGGCACGCTAGAAGGCTTAATCAACCCAATCGTGGCGGCAGAGGTGGCGGCACGAGTAGTGAAAATGCACGTGACGACTGGCCAAGTAGTAAAACAAGGTCAGCTCATAGCCACCTTAGATGCAGCAGATTTTGGTATGCAGCGCAACGAAGCACAGGCCGAAGTAGCGCGCATCCAGGCCTTGCTCGAAAATCAGGGCAAAACCGTATCGCGTAACCAAGCTTTGGTAAATAAAAATTTTATCTCGCAAAACGCGGTGGATAACGATATTGCACAACAAAATGCATTAAAAGAGCAACTTGCAGGTGCCAAAGCGCGAGTCGGCACCGTTAATCACGATAGCAGCAAAACCAGAGTGCTTGCGCCTGTGAGCGGTATTATTGAAAAAAGATTAGTAAGCGTTGGCGAATTTGTACACGTGGGTGACCCTATCGTGCAAATTGTTTCAAAACAAAAATTACGCGCGCATTTGCCTTTCCCCGAGCAGATTGGCTCGCAGCTCAAGCCCGGTTTAAAAGTACGCCTAAGCACGCCGACTAGTGATAAATCTGTTGAATCGGTAATTCACGAATTACAACCCATGATTACTGAAGGCAGCCGCAGCGTTGATATTATTGCTGATATATTCGACGCGCCCGGCTGGCAACCTGGCGCCAGTGTTACCGGCACGGTAATTTTGGGGGAGCAAGCAGCGGCGATGATGATACCCGAGCAAAGTTTAGTGCTACGCCCCGCAGGCGAAGTGGTGTACGTGGTGCGCGACAATACTGCTTATCAAGCAGTGGTAAAAACTGGCCTACGCCAAAATGGCTTAATTGAGATTTTAGAAGGCTTAAAGAGTAATGACGTGATTGTAGTGGATGGCGCGGGCTTTTTAACCGACAAAGCGCCAGTTAAAATTGCGGCCGACTCCAACACTAAAAATTCACAAAAAACCAACAAATAAAACATGACGCTACCTGAACTATCCATCAAACGTCACGTCCTCGCCTGGATGCTTTCAGGTATCATTATATTATTCGGCATTATCGCCTATCAGCGCATCGGCATCGACCGTATTCCGTCCATCGATTTTCCTGTCATCATGGTCAATACCACCTTACGTGGTGCCAATCCTGATGTCGTCGACACCAGCATCACCAGTGTGATTGAGTCTGCCATCAACACCACGCCTGGTATAGAACATATTCAATCGGCCTCCTCGCCCGGTGTTTCCAGCATTAGTATTACTTTTGCGCTCAACAAAAATATCGACGTCGCCTATAACGAGGTGCAATCGAAGGTCAATCAAATATTAAAACGCTTGCCTACCGACACTGACCCGCCAACCGTACAGAAAGTGGATACTAACGCTTCACCCGTGATTTGGCTGGCTTTAAGTGGCGATCGCACCATTCAACAGCTCAATCTATACGCCAATAATATACTCAAGAAAAAATTTGAAACCATTCAAGGCGTAGGCGAGGTGCAACTTGGTGGACGGCGTGACCGCGTGATTCGCGTCATCGTCTCGCCCGAGCGCATGGCGGCTTACAAGCTCACTGCCAGCGATTTGATTAGCGCGTTTAATCGCGAGCACGTGCAGTTGCCAGGAGGGTTTTTGGTGAGCTCGCAAGCCGAGCAATTGCTTAAACTCGACCTGGAGTTTCACAACACCAAAGAACTAGCCGATTTAATCATCACCAGCAAAGCCAGCGCACTAATTCACTTAAAAGACATCGCCACGGTTGAAGATGGCATTACAGATAATCGCCAAGTGGCGCGCTACAACGGCAAACCCACGGTGGGCATAGGCATGGTTAAAATCGCCAATGCCAACACGGTGGAAATTATTAAAGAAGTTGAAAAAAGGCTGGATGAAGATATTCGCCCCAACTTGCCGCCTGGTATGGCGCTTGAGGTTTCGACGAACGACTCCATTTTTATTAACCAAATTGTCGCCTCGCTTAAGGAGCATTTGGTAGAAGGCACGTTGTTTGCAGCCTTAATTGTGTTAATTTTTATGCGTTCGTTTAGCTCCACTTTGATGATTTGTTTGGAGATTCCCGTCTCGCTTTTAGGCGCGATTGCCGTCATGTATTTCGCAGGCTACACTTTTAACAGCATGACGCTGCTCGCCTTACTGCTGCTGATTGGCGTGGTGGTGGATGACGCCATTGTGGTACGAGAGAGTATTTTGCGCCACATGTCGGGCGAAGTCGGTGCGGGTTTGAGCGCAGCCGATTTAAAAAATCCGCGCGCGGTTGCCGCGTTTCGAACGCTAGCCACGGTGAATGGCAGTAATGAAGTGGTATTTGCGGTGCTGGCCTCATCCGCGTCGCTGGTATGCATATTTGCGCCGGTAATTTTTATGGACGGCATTATCGGCATGTTTTTTAAATCATTCGCCGTGGTCGTCACCTTCGGCGTATTAGTCTCGCTGTTTGTTTCGCTCACGCTCACACCCATGTTGTGCTCGCGCTATTTAAGCGTTACACCTAATGAAAATGCACTTTACAGGGCAGTTGGGCACGCTTTAACAGGCCTCGATAAGGTCTACAAAAAACTACTCAATTTTTCGCTCAATCACCGTGCATTGGTATTGCTATTTACCGCTGTGTTCGTGGCTTTCACAGGCTTTTACACACTTAAACATGTGGATAAAGACTTTGTACCAGAATCCGACGAAGGCAGCTTTGGTGTTAGCATCAAAACACCGCTGGGTTCAAGCTTGGATTACACTGATTCGCGCCTTAAATTAGTCGAGGCCGCTATTGCCAGCCATAAAGATGAAGTGGCGAGTTACTTCTCCACCATTGGCGCGGGCTCTCGCGGGCAGGTCAATCAAGGTAACATTAATGTGCGCTTAAAACCCAAAGAAGAGCGCAACATTAGCCAACAAGCACTGATTAAAATGTTAAAAAAAGAGTTCGATAAAATCCCTGGCGTACGTGCGATTCCATCGCCCACCTCCATCGTGCGTGGTCAACGCTCAGAGAAATTGCAATTCAACCTGACAGGCGCTAATTTACAAGAGATCGGCCGCATCTCACAGCTGGTGCAACAAAGCCTAAGTAGCAACGCCGATATGGGAAAAGTGGATGTGGACGTGCAGCTAGATTTACCGCAGCTCAACATGCAAATTGACCGTGCGCGCGCTGCCAATCTAGGCTTGAGCGCGAACGACATCGCCACCGCCGTCAGTTTATATGCAGGCGGCATTAACGTGGCGAAATACAACGACACCACTAGCGACGGACAACGCTATGATATTCGGCTAAAAGCAGATGATGCCGAACTTAAAAATGCGACCGATTTAAGCAAAATTTACTTAAGAAGTACAAGTGGCGAGCTGGTACGCCTAGACGCTGTTGCCAGTTTTAAAGCCGAGCTAGGCGCAGCGGTAATTGGCCGCTACGATTTGCAATATGCGGTAAATTTTTACGCCAACCCCAACATGCCACTGAGCGAAGCGGTAGATTTGGTGAATGAAGCCACAACCAAACTGGTACCGTCCACTTACAAAGTCAAATTAACAGGCCAAGCCGAAGAGTTTGGCAAAACCATGAAAAATATGAAATTTGTATTTTCTCTGGCCTTTTTGCTGCTTTATATGGTGCTGGCCAGCCAATTTAACTCATTTATTCAACCATTTATCATCATGCTCGCCCAGCC
>JANYGD010000171.1 GCA_025359405.1 Methylotenera sp.
GCCAATTTGTTCATTTTTTCAATTAACGCAACATCAGGTTCTGGCGCAACCCAATCCCAAGCGTCTTTACCTGCTTCGGCTGTGAGCTCATTAATCATTTTAATCACAGCTTGCATTTGCTCGTGACCATAAACAACGGCGCCTAGCATCACTTCTTCTGATAATTCTTTCGCTTCACTTTCCACCATCATCACGGCAGTTTCAGTTGCGGCAACCACTAAATCTAGTGATGTTTCAGTGAGTTGCGTTTTGGTTGGGTTAAGCACGTATTCATCATTAATATAACCCACACGCGCAGCGCCTAGTGGGCCGAAGAAAGGAATACCAGACAATGACATGGCCGCAGATGCGCCAATAATCGCCGGGATATCTGAATCAATTTCTGGGTCTGACGACAACACAGTCGCCACAATTTGCACTTCGTTCAGAAACGCTTCCGGGAAAAGTGGGCGTAATGGACGATCAATTAAGCGTGATGTAAGCGTTTCTTTTTCTGAAGGGCGGCCTTCGCGCTTGAAAAAACCACCTGGAATTTTACCGGCCGCATAAGTTCTTTCCATATAATCAACGGTTAACGGGAAAAAATCTTGCCCTGCTTTTACTTCACTTTTGCTGGTTACCGCTACTAAAACCACGGTATCGCCATAACTTACCATCACTGCTGCATCGGCTTGACGCGAAATTTCGCCTGTTTCAATGGTGAGCTCATGCGCACCGTATTGAATACTTTTTTTAACTTTATTAAACATTATTTTTCCTTTTCGATTCAACTAATTACTATTCACTACCCAATAGTAATCGACTGTTTTAAGTTACATTTGTGATAATTTTTAAAGCAAAAAGCCGACGCATATCACCATGCAATCGGCTTTTCTTACATTATAAAAGCGAGCCAAATACTCGAAAACTAATCACTTTTATAATAGTTACTTACGTAGACTTAAACGCTCAATCAAAGTTTGATAGCGGCTAACATCTCTACTTTTTAGATAATCTAACAAACGACGGCGTTGACTTACCATTGCTAGTAAACCGCGGCGTGAGTGGTTATCTTTTTTGTTTGATTTAAAATGCTCGCTTAAATAAGTGATGCGACTTGTTAAAAGTGCTACTTGCACTTCTGGACTTGCGGTATCGCCTGGAGCGCGTTGAAATTCTTTAAGAATCTTTGCAGTATCTTGTGCTGTAGTTGCCATCTTTTTTCCTTTAGTTAGCGTCAATGCAAAGGCAGGGTTCTTAATCATTCCCCCGCGAATGCATTCATTTACAATCAACCGCACATTATAACCTTAAAACGCGATTGTTATCAAGCCGCAATCTGCTAATTTACAGTGAGTTTGGGCGTAATTAGGCTAAAAAGATCAAAAAAGTCTTTTTCCGAATCCTCAATAATCAGAGTGCGTAATGGCTTCGACTCAGTCACTCCTGAAAGATAGTGGCTGTTCGTTCAGTATTAGCCAGTAGAGTCCTAGTTGTCGAATCGCCTCCATGAATTGGTTGAAATCGACTGGCTTACGGATGTAGCTATTAGCCCCAATACGATAGGCATTGACCATGTCATGCTCTTCATTCGAAGAGCTGAGAATTATTACTGGTTGCATACATGTCCGCTCGTCAGCACGGATACGCCGCAATAACTCCAACCCGTCCACCTTGGATAGCTTCAGATCTAACAGCACCAAGATTGGCAACGGGTTTGCAGATGCACCTTCGCCGAAAAAATAGTCGAGGACTTGTTGACCATCGCGCATTACTTTTACTACGTTACTAATCTTGTTGTTTTTGAGCGCTTGCAGGGTAAGTGCCTCATCATCAAGATTGTCTTCGACCAGCAATATAATCTTGTCTTTCATGAAACTTCTCCGTATTTAGATTTAACAGATAATGAGAAATAGACCGCCAGCTAACATCACCAAGATGGCGGCAAACCTTGAAACTTTTTTAAACAAAAAAACCAGTTTATGACTGGAGACGTCGTTTAATTTGCTCGTGACGGTCGTGGTAATCATGCTGGAAGCGTCAAGTGTAATGGTGGGAAATATTCTGCTGCAAGCTGTGCTGTATAACGTGAAGCAATCAGGTACTGAACTGGATTAAAACTCGATACGTCAATGCTTTTGCGCTCGCAAAAACTAGTACCCAGCCAATATGCAGGAATTAACGTGGGAAAGAGCAGCAACACGACCTTCAGCCTTAAGAGCGATGACCGTGTAATCCATTTACCGGGCTGCTTATTAGTATTGTTGCGCACCGATTCTCCTTATTCCATGTGGGAATAAATCTCGAATAAACGCTAGCAATATACTATTAAATCAATAAGGACTCAAGTTATTGGGCTTGGTTGTTAAGCATAGAATTTACGCGGTTTTTACTACCAAGCGTTTTGGTGCAATTTTGCCATCGCTCTGCAGAAAGCCTAAACCTAAAAAACTATTATTTTCGTCATAAAGCCGCAAATCGCCATTCGGTATTTTGCCTGCTAACCACACCGCCTGGCCTTGCATTAAAAAATACGCCGCATCGGCATTTAATATCACTTTAGGCAAGCTTTCAATGGCAGAATCTACTGGTAGTAACAATGCATCACGCGCTTCAATTGGCAAGGCTTCGAGCTGTTCTAAGGTAACCGCTTGTGGCATTAAGTATCCTGCAGTTTCGGTACGACGTAGGCCGATTAAATGCGCGCCGCAGCCAAGTGCAGCGCCAATATCTTCCGCCAGCGTGCGAATGTAGGTACCTTTGCTGCAAGTGACGGTGATTTGTGCAATATCGCCCAAAAATTCATTTACAACAATGTTTTTAATCGAAATTAAACGTGCCTGACGGGCAATATTCACGCCCTTCCTGGCGTACTTGTATAAAGCCTTACCTTCATGCTTTAAGGCAGAATACATAGGCGGTATTTGCGAAATTTCACCTACAAACTGTTGCGCTGCAGATGTAAATTGAGCTTGCGTAACATTGACTGGCGCGGTTAATAACACTTCGCCTTCTGCATCGCCCGTTGTGGTGGTTGCGCCCAGTTTAATGGTCGCGAGGTAGATTTTATCAGCATCGGTGACGTATTGCGCAAACTTGGTGGCTTCGCCCAAGCATATTGGCAACAGCCCGGTAGCAAGCGGATCTAATGTGCCAGTATGGCCCGCTTTAGCTGCAGACAACAGCCATTTTACTTTTTGCAACGCTTGACTGGATGAAAAGCCGAGCGGCTTATCGAGTAGCAAAACACCGTTGACGTTTCTTTTAATACGCTTGAATTGCAAGGCTTTTGGCTGATTAAGAGTTGGATTTATTATCCGAAGCGCGCGCGGCATCAATCAATTCTGCCATTTTCATGCCAATATCAATTGAGGCATCGTACACAAAATGCAGTTGCGGCACAGTGCGCAACAACATGCGCTTAGCTAGCTGTGTGCGTAAAAAACCTGCGGATTTTTCTAAGCCGTTTTGTAAACTATTGCTGGCTTTAGCTGCAGTGTAGAAGATTTTGGCATGCGCCATGT
>JANYGD010000179.1 GCA_025359405.1 Methylotenera sp.
TATGTTGGCCGCCCGCGCCGCTCGCTCTAAACGTGTCAATGCGAATATTGGCGGGGTTAATCACCACGTCATTAATTTCGTCAGCCTCTGGCAACACCGCCACTGTGCAGGCACTAGTGTGAATACGACCCTGTGTTTCGGTATCTGGCACGCGCTGCACGCGGTGACCGCCAGACTCAAATTTCAACTTGGAATACGCGCCATAACCTTCAATTTTAGCGATAATTTCTTTGTAGCCACCCACTTCAGATTCGTTGGCCGACATAATCTCAACTTTCCATTTTTGGCGCTCAGCATACCTTGAATACATTCTAAAAAGGTCGCCACAAAATAAGCCAGATTCGTCGCCGCCAGTACCCGCACGGATTTCCAAGAATATATTTTTGTCGTCGTTTGGGTCTTTAGGCAGCAATAATTTTTGCAATTCAGCTTCAACTGCTTCTAACTTGGCCTTGCCACTTTCAATCTCTTCCTGCGCAAATTCTTTCATTTCAGGGTCGCTCAGCATTTTTTGTGCTTCCGCAATGTCTTTTTCAGCTTGTTCAAACACGTGATATTGTTCAACAATCGGCGTGATTTCTGCATGTTCTTGGGTGAGTTTGCGATAATTATCCATATTGCTAGTCACGCCCTCACTACTCATCAGGCGGTTCAATTCTTCTAAACGCTCGCTCAAAGTGGCGAGTTTTTTCATCATGCTGGGTTTCATTTAATTTTTGATTTGGTAAAGTTGCTTGAGGATATTTTCTAGTTTTGCGTGTTCGTCGCCGTGGGCAAGGTTAAGCGCGTGGCTGGGCGCGTGTAAAAACTTGTTGGTGAGCGCATTGCTTAATGCTTCCAGCGCCTTTTCGGGTGATTCGCCTTTTTGAATTAGCTTGAGCGCTTTTTCTAATTCGGCTTGGCGCGTGCTTTCAGCTTGGTCGCGCAGCGCTTTGATCGTTGGTACGGCATCGCGCTTAGCCAGCCATTGCATAAAGGTTTCAACGCGCGCGGTGACAATGGTTTCAGCGTCCAACGCGGCCGCTTGGCGGTTTTCCATACCAGCATTCACTACTTGCGCAAGGTCATCCACCGTGTATAAAAATACGTCGTCAAGCTGTGCCACTTCTGGCTCTATATCTCGCGGTACGGCCAAATCGACCATAAAAATTGGCCGATGTCGACGCGCTTTAATGGCGCGCTCCACCATACCTAAGCCGACAATTGGTAGCTGGCTGGCAGTGCTGGTGATGACGATATCGAATTCGTTTAATCTAGCAGGTAAATCGTTGAGCAAAATGGCATTTCCACCGATTTTTTCAGCTAATTCTGCGCCGCGCTCAAGTGTACGATTCGCGACTGTCATGGATTTTGGTTTTTGCGCGGCGAAGTGGTCAGCGCACAGTTCTATCATCTCGCCCGCGCCGATAAATAATACTTTTTGGTCGCGAATATCGCCAAAGATACGCTGCGCCAATTTCACCGCGGCTGCGGCCATCGAAATCGAGCTGCCGCCAATATCCGTATTGGTGCGCACTTCTTTGGCGACTTCAAATGTGCGTTGGAAAAGCTTATGCAGCAAGGTGCCCAGCGTGCCGGCCTCTTGCGCGATTTTCACCGATTGCTTAAATTGCCCCAAAATTTGCGGCTCGCCCAGCACCATGCTATCCAGCCCAGAAGCTACACGAAATGCGTGCTTCACCGCTTCGTGATTGCTAAGCGTGTAGGTGTAAGGCTGAACTTTTTTTAAATCTAGCTGATGGTAAGCGGCGAGCCAATTAATGATGAATTCAGGTGAGTTTGATTGCACATAAATTTCAGTGCGATTACAGGTAGATAAAATAGCTGCCTCAGTCACGTTTTGCGTGGTTAAATCGCTGAGCGCATGGCGTAAATTGGCATCCGAAAAAGCCACGTTTTCGCGGATAGAAATAGGCGCAGTTGTATGATTCACGCCAATGGTAAATAATTGCATACGTAATTTTCGCGTATTGGCTTATGTTAAGCAAGAAATACAGCTAAAATAACGGTTTAGCAATTAATTTAGA
>JANYGD010000180.1 GCA_025359405.1 Methylotenera sp.
TGTTTGGCGGGAAGCCAAGCCTACTGGGTGTGTCCGTTGATTGAGGAAAGCGAGGCTTTGCAACTACAAACTGCTAATGATACGTTCGCACACATGCAGGCTACTTTCCCAGAGCTTAAAGTTGGCCTAGTACATGGCCGCATGAAACCGGCCGAAAAACAAACCGTGATGGCGCAATTTAGCGCTGGTGAAATACAGTTACTAGTTGCCACTACAGTGATAGAAGTCGGTGTAGATGTGCCCAATGCCAGCTTAATGGTGATAGAGCACGCTGAACGCTCTGGGCTAAGCCAGTTGCACCAACTACGCGGCCGTGTGGGGCGCGGTGTGGCAAAAAGTACCTGTATTTTGCTATATCAACATAATTTAGGCCAAAATAAGTTAAGTGAAACTGCGCGTGCGCGTTTAAAAGTGATTTTTGAAAGCAATGATGGTTTTGCTATCGCACAGGCAGACCTTCATTTACGCGGCCCAGGTGAATTTTTAGGCACGCGTCAAAGTGGCGTACCCATGCTAAAAATCGCCGATTTAGAACGTGACGCTGATTTGCTAGAAACCGCGAAAAACATGGCTGACAGACTCATAAATGAATACCCGCAAGCGGTAGAAGCACATTTAGAGCGGTGGATGAGCCACGCGGGTGAATTGGTGAAAGTTTGAATTAATGAAAATTCTGATTAATAACTATTATCAAAAATCTGGCTGGTTGAATAAACCCATGCATAGCGGTAATTTGCGACATTGGTTAATCGATAATAGCTCGCTCACCGCGCGCTTGCAGCAACGCTATCCTAAGTTTTCAGTTAAGCCAGTCGCAGTGAATTACACAAAAGCAATTTACGACGAAGCAGTTTTATTGCATTTACCAGTGTATAAAACTGCGTTGATACGTGAAGTGTTATTGTTTGGCAACAATCAGCCTGTGGTTTTTGCGCACAGCGTGTTGCCAATAGCTAGCCTGAGAGGCCCATGGAATGGACTTGGTAGGCTAGAAAATAAACCACTTGGCGCGACTTTATTTGCTAACCCTAAAGTAAAACGCACACCGTTAAGTTATAAAAAGCTGTCGCCAAACCATGCGCTTTACAAGCGCGCTACAGCACACTTAATAATCAAACCTGCTAACCTGTGGGCGCGGCGCTCTATTTTTAGTTTAAATTGCGCTAGAATTCTCGTAACGGAAGTATTTTTAGAGCAATTATTAGAATGAATTTTGCCAAAATAACGTTAAAAAGCATAACTAAAAAACTAGACGCTTACGAGCGCTTGATGCGTCTCGATAAGCCAATCGGTATTTTGCTGCTGCTGTGGCCAACGCTTTGGGCGTTGTGGATAGCCTCACGTGGCAAACCGGATTGGATTACATTGTTGATTTTTATCACTGGCACGGTGCTGATGCGCAGTACGGGCTGCGTGATGAACGACATTGCAGATCGCAAGTATGACGGCTTGGTAGAACGTACCAAAAACCGTCCATTAGCAACGGGTGAAGTAAGCGTAAAAGAGGCGTATTGTTTGGCAGCTGGCCTATGTTTGCTGGCGTTTGGCTTGGTGTTGTTGTTTAATAAAACCACTATTTTGCTCTCATTCGCAGCTTTATTTTTAGCCGCAACTTATCCATTTACCAAACGCTTTTTAGCCATCCCGCAAGCGTATTTAGGCATCGCATTTGGCTTTGGAATCCCCATGGCATTTGCCGCGGTGAATGATTACATTCCACCACTAGCTTGGGTATTGTTACTTGCTAATGTGTTTTGGGCGATTGCTTACGACACTGAATATGCGATGGTAGATAGGGACGATGATTTAAAAATTGGCATTAAATCATCAGCAATATTTTTTGGCAAATACAATGTGATTGCGGTGATGATTTGTTATGTCGCTATGTTGGGTTTATTAGCTTACGTTGGCCTCTTTATGGGCTTTGGCAAGTTTTATTTCATCGGCCTAGGGGCCGCTCTAGTATTAGCTTACAGGCAATATGTTTTAATCAAAAATCGTGAAAAAAACAACTGTTTTAAAGCATTTTTACACAATAACTGGATTGGCTTAGCGATATTCATAGGCCTAGTTACTCAATATTTCGCCGCTGGTTAATTGTTGTATTCGACTAGGTTA
>JANYGD010000042.1 GCA_025359405.1 Methylotenera sp.
GGCAGAAAGATTAGGATTGACTGTATTGAACACGCTGGATGTTTGAGTGCCCGGCAAGCCAGCGATATGGTCTTTAAGACCGGAGAGCGGACCGAAGGAGAATATATAGGTCTGTGTGCCGTCGCCCATAGTGGCGAAACCATCGCCGCCTGAAATCTGCTGGCACTTGATGTTCGGATTCGGCTGCCCACCCACCAATGGGTGCGTCATTGTAGATAAGGGGCACTGCACCCCAAATGAACCGGCCATAGCCAGAGAGGTAAAAGTTAGGGCTAGCACTGCGGCTATCCCCAGGTGACACCTCATAAGCAAGTAGCTTGATGTCGTCGCAAAGTTCATGGCAACCCCCCACACACGTTAAATACTGCCAACTAATTAAACCCTTTCCAATCTTTTGTACGATTTAGGAAGGGAATCCTTTTATTACACAGATAGCACTATCATAGAAAAAATGAATTAAAGCTATGGGGTTGAATAGGTATTTTCTGGGGGTAAATACCCTAATAAGCAGGTAGGGTAATACTGTAGTGGCTCCATTGGAAGCCTGTTGTACTATAGTTTCTACTGAGTTTTTACTGCACGCAAGAGCCCGCCACAAATAGCATTTTAGCTTATTAGACTCTAATTTAGAGTACTAGATTAATAGCCCTGACTATATACATGAAATTTGCTGTAAAGATTCAAACTATCCACCTTGGCAATAAGTTTTTGAACACGAAACCTTTGACATAGTTTTGACATAAAACTAACGCTTAATATGAAAATATAACATATTTTGGTATCTTAAATTTTAATAAAAAATATTAAACCATTAAAAATCAATTAGTTAATAAATTTATTCTAATAATACTATGTGGCATACAAATTGCTCCTAATAATTATCGCCACCTTCTAAACTGATTGAAAATGAAAAACGTACTTAAAAGTAAACTAGCAGTGAACCCGATGTTTAGTGCCTATCATTTTTTTGACGCTCTATTACCAGAAGCAAAAGCACCCAAAACTAAATACCGCAAAGATAAGGTAAACGTAGGTATGCTAGGCCTAAACAAGTTGGATTCTGATGAGTTAATTGAGATTGACGAAATGCAAATTGATAAGCTCTATCAATCTTTATAGCAAATAGAAAATGTAGCTTAAACGCCTTTAAATGGTACGCGCTGTTCCAACTCGCTAGCGTAAGCAGTAATACCTTCTGATTCACGACTCAAAAATTCTTTAATCGCCAACTCAAAATCTGCACGCGCAATTTTATGATACGAACAAGTTGGGCGTGGCTCAAAGCCACGCGCTAGCTTGTGTTCCCCCTGCGCACCGCCTTCAAAAAATTCAATTTTTTCAGAAATACAAAACATCTGCGCTTGATAATAACAAAGCTCAAAATGCAAACCTGAAACAAACTGTAGCGCGCCCCAATAGCGACCATACAAGGTGCATTGATTGTATATGTTGAGCGCGCTGGCAATAGGCTGACCATTTGTTTCTGCTATGATTAGCAAAATATTATTTGGCATAGTCTCGCCAATTTCTTGGAAAAATTCACGCGTTAAATATGGCGTAGAATGGTGCTCGGCGTAGGTATTGCAATAACAACGATAGAAAAAATCCCAATCGCTTTCTGAAATATCGTTACCTTTAATCTGCTTACAAACCACACCAGCATCTTGTATTTTTTTGCGTTCTTGGTGAATTTTTTTGCGCTTATCATGGCTCAATGTGGCTAAAAACTCTTCAAAATCACGGTAATTTTTATTTTGCCATCTAAACTGAACGCCTGTTCTCTTCAGCCATCCCGCCAACTCAAACTGCTTAGCACATGCCTCATCAGGAAAAAGCACATGAGCGCTCGAAAGTTTATTATCCCGCATTGAGGTTTCAAGCGCTTGTATCATCAACTGCTGAACTTCAGGCTGTTTGCTTAATAAGCGCGCACTGGTGACAGGTGAAAATGGAATTGCCGATAGTAATTTTGGATAATAATTAAGCCAGCTACGCGCATAGGCATCTGCCCAAGCCCAATCAAATACGTATTCACCATACGAATGACTTTTTAGGTAAAGCGGCATTGCACCAATAAGTTGTGCGCCCTGCTTTACTATTAGCGGACGCGGGTTCCAACCCGTGCCTTTGCCAACGCAACCTGTATTTTCCAAAGCACTTAGAAATGCATGGCTTAATAAGGGCGTGCCATCTGTGAGCGCGTTCCAATCGGATGCTGGTATTTCGTTAATACTGGTAATGAGTTCTACAGAAATTTTTTGTGCAAAATTTTGGGAACGTGCCATAAAAACACTGTGAGCCAAACTACTTTAAATATCAAGTACTCAGAAAACCAGGCTAGCTATTATTGCTCAGTTGAGGTGGTCGTGGCAGCCCGAACAGGCCGTTTATGGGTATTAAGCGCTTGCTTACTGGCCTTTACTCTGCTTTTATTTTTAATTTCAGCCTCGGCTTCTTGAATTTTCTTAGCTTCAATATTGGCCTCTTCTGCCTTTTGACGTGCTATCGACTTTGCCTGCGCCAGTTCTAGTTCTTCTAGCGTAATAACACCATCTTCATCAACATCAACCGTGCTAAAACGTCGTGCAATTTGCGGCAAACACAGCGTTGCTTCTTCACGATCTATTGAGTCATCATTATCTTTATCGCAGCCATTAAAGCGCTCTTCAATGCTTTCTCTCATGGCTTTGCGTTTTTGCTCTATATGATTGTGTTCCGGGTCTGTCGATTTAGCATAATCGGCCAGTGCTTTGCGTAAGCGGGCACGGTCTTCAGGGCTAAAATTATAATCTAATGTTTGCTCTAAGCCGTTTTGGTCATTTTCTTCCGTAGTTTGCTTTTCTTCGCTAAGCAAAGAATTTTTGCTATCGGCAATGGTTGGCAAGGTAAAGCACATACCCAATAAAAAAAATAGTATTGAAGAGGCCAATGAATATGATCGCGCTTTTAAAACCATTTTTTACCGAAGCTCTATTAATGTTGTAGAAACAGCCGAACTGTTAACTATGAATTAATGTTGTAAATGCAATGTTTCATATCGCCTTATAATTGTAACTAATTATAACGCTTGCCTATTTAAAGCATTTAATGCACTCTCAACGCATAAAAGTTTTAGCAATTCTAGCTTTATTAAACCTTAAAACTTATACTAAACTTATTACAACATTTATACAAACGTATGAAAGCTTAAACCATGGCTGAAAATAGCAAAAAAGTATTAATGGTGGATGATGATGCGCGCATGCGCGAGTTGCTACAACGCTATCTGACCGAGCAAGGGTTTGATATTAAAACCGTCGCAAGTGCCAAAGAAATGGATGTTGCACTTAGCGCGGAAAGCTTTGATTTATTGGTGCTCGATTTAATGTTGCCAGGCGAAGATGGCTTAGGCATTTGCCGCCGCTTGCGTGGCAACAATGTTAGCACGCCCATTATTATGCTTACCGCACGCGGTGACGAAGTCGATAGAATTATCGGCCTAGAAATGGGCGCAGATGATTATTTGCCCAAGCCATTTAATCCGCGTGAACTGCTAGCACGCATTAATGCGGTATTGCGCCGCCATGAATATAGCCCAGAATCGGAAAATTCTGGCAAATCTGAGGCATTTAGTTTTGGCGAATTTGTGTTCGACCTTTCCACCCGCAGCTTAAGCCGCAACGGCATGCAAATTACCATCACCAGCGGTGAATTTGCCTTGCTTAAAGTGTTTACCGAGCATCCGCGACAACCACTATCACGCGATAGGTTGATGCAACTGGCGCGTGGGCGCGAGCTAGATGTGTTCGATCGCAGTATCGACGTGCAAGTCTCGCGTTTGCGTCGCATTATCGAGCTAGACCCTGCGCACCCGCGCTATTTGCAAACCATGTGGGGCTTCGGCTATGTGTTTATCCCCGATGGCGAAACAACACATTAACGCCATATTCTAGCTGCCGCCTTGAAGCTCCTTCCACGCACACTGCTCGCACGCTTGATGTTGCTTATCGCCCTACTCTTAGCGATAAGCATCTACGCATCACTCAAAATTTTCGATTATTTTGACCGTGAGCCACGCGCAACCACGGCCGCGCTACAGGCCATCACCATCGTCAATTACACGCGCGCTTCGCTGATTGCCGCGCACGAAGATAGGCGCTTGGCCTTGCTTTCAGAGCTTTCTGGGCGCGAAGGCGTGCGCGTTTATGCGGCAGATTTTTTAGAGGATATTGAACCGCTACCGCCAGACCCATTCATCAACCTCATCGCCCAAAAAATTCGCGAGCGGCTGGGTGTAGAAACCATTATTACCGTCAACCACTACGGCATCCCAGGGTTATGGATTAGCTTTAATGTCGAGCAAGATGATTTTTGGGTGGTCATTCCCAAAATCCAAGTCGATAGGCCTTTCCCCTGGCATTGGCTGTGGTGGGGTGCTTTGGTTGGTTTGTTATCATTGCTAGGTGCTTATTTGATTACCGCGCGCATTAATCGGCCACTGAATTTACTGATACACGCGGCCGATAGATTGCGCAATGGCGAGCCCGCACCGCGCCTGCCGGAAGATAGCATGGATGAACTACAGGAGGTCAGCAAAACCTTTAATAACATGGCTGAATCTCTAGTGCGGCTGGATAGTGAGCGAACACTATTACTGGCGGGCGTTTCGCACGACATTCGCACGCCGCTAGCAAGGTTACGTATTGCGGTGGAGTTATTACCAGACGAGGGTTGTGAAAATTTAAAATCTGGCATGATTGAAGATATTGCCGACATGGATAATATTATTCACCAATTTTTAGATTTTGTGCGCGGCGTAGAAGGTGAGCCCACTAAAATGATGGACATCAACGTGCTTTTGCAGTCACTGGCTGAACGTCAAGCACGCGCTGGGCGCGAGTTAACACTTAAACTTTCGTCTACTTACTTTATTGCGTTACGCCCACTTGCCATGCAACGCTTGCTAGATAATCTAGTCGGCAATGCCTATACTTATTCAAAAGGTAACGTCACGGTGGAAAGCAAAATTACTGCCGAGAATATTATCATCAGCGTGCTGGATAACGGCCATGGCATCCCTGCCGAACACGCTGAGCGGCTGCTGCGACCGTTTGAACGCATGGATAGCGCGCGCAATAAAAACGAAGGTGGTAGCGGCTTAGGGTTAGCGATATGCAATCGCATCGCCAGATTACATCGTGGTAGTTTGGAATTAATTAACCGCCCTGAAGGTGGCTTAGAAGCTCGATTATCATTGCCTATACAGCATTCACCCCATTGACAAAATAATCGATAAGCGTAACAGTCACGCGATTAGACTATCTTTGTGCAATCAATTTTCAAGCAATTCCCGTATTACTTAAAGCCTTAAAAAAGGACACCTAAAATGGCAATTATCAATAAAACCACCCCGGTAGTCACGGGCACCAGCCTTGCAGATGTTATAGATACCAGAGGCGTCACCACCGCCTCCAGCCTTGCTATTGGCGGCTTGGGCAACGACATTTATTGGATAGATGCTTTTTTTCATCCGCAATCAGGCACTGATATTCAAGCTGACATTGTAAAAGAAGATGTTGGTGGCGGTACAGACACTATCAACGTCAATCTATCTGTTATTTATAATACTGGTGTTCTATCTGGCAATCTCAACTCATTTACGCTATTTGATAATGTAGAGAACCTTAATGCAACTTTGTCGGGAACTGGATTATTAAGTAGCCATATTTTTGATTTGTATGGTAATGCTTCAGCCAATACTATTACCGCAATCAACAATGACCCTCTTATGCTCGCCCATATAGATGGCGGCGCAGGCAACGACACTTTAGTCGGTGCAATAGGTGACGACACCTTAATTGGCGGCATAGGTATTGATAACATGAGCGGTGGCGCGGGCAGTACAAGAGCTTTACGATGTGGTGACCTTAGCCAGCACACGCAACCCAATGGCATTAAGCTTTAGTAAAACCGATTTACCGAGATTGCTTAACCCACCACCGCCTAGAACGTAAATCTGACATTTAAAAACGCTGGCGCTAGCTCGTAATCTAGGACTACTTTACAAATCGTCCGTACACTTGATTTTTGCCAGACTGCTTAGCTACATATAAATGTTTGTCCGCCTGTAGCACCATTTCATCTAAATCTACACCCAGTACATTGCAAACGCCAATACTGCAGGTACATTGCAAGATATGGCCGCCTATTTTAATTTTTTTATCCGCTACACTTTTTCTAAAAGTGTCAATTTGATCAAAGCTTGTCAAATATTGTGGCGATTTGCTGATTACAGTAAACTCCTCGCCACCTATTCGCGCCACTATGTCATCTGGAAAGTGCTTTTTTAACGCACTAGCAAAATTCTTAATCACTAAGTCGCCTACATCATGGCCAAATCCGTCGTTGACTTTTTTAAAGTTATCAATGTCCATCATCATCACCGTTAGCGGTGCCTCTCTTGCCAATGATTTAATTAATTTATTGCCCTGCTCAAAAAAATAACGGCGATTATATAAGCCACTTAAAAAATCTTCATTCGATAAACTTTTTGCCAAGTTTACAGCATCTAGCATGTCTAAATTTCTAGAAATACGACACAGTAACATTTCGTAATTAAAAGGTTTAGCAATAAAATCGTTGGCGCCCGCCTTTAGAAATTTAACCGCAATGCGAGGATCGGCCGAACCCGAAACACCAACAATAATCAACTCGTCTTTAGAATAAAGTCGCCTTGCCTGTTCAACAAAAGTGTAGCCATCCATTAACGGCATTTGGTTATCAACTAACGCCAATTTAATGTCAGGAAACTCTTTAAGTTTCTCCAATGCTTCAACACCATTGCATGCAAGTTCGACTTTAAACTTTTGCAAGTCCAATTCTCGAGCGAGAACAAATCTAGAAACCTTAGAATCATCCACAACCAGTACTTTAATATCACAATTTTTAATCACTCTTAAAATAAGGTCGCAAATATAAGCGCTATCAAACCTGTTGCCCTTCACCACATAATCAATTACACGGCGTTTGATCAGATGATTGCGCATTTCGTCTTCATATTGCTCAACGATCACTATCACTGGAAGGTCAAATTCACCCAAAAGATCCATTTTTTCAAATGCAGATAAATCTAATACACTGGTAATGCCTATGAAAAATTTGTCGGGATCTTGCAGCAATAACTCTCTAGCCTCTTCTACATGATGAGCAATAGTGACAAAAACGGGTAAACGGCCTTCAATTACTTGTTTAAGTAAAGTCGCGTAATGCTCGTCAGCTTCTAACAGCAAGACATTGACTTGCGTCGGCGCTGCGTTCGTTCTTGTTGCTTTTCTAAATCTTACCCGCTGCATAAGATACCCTTAAGCAAGGCTAACCAAACAAGCCTAGTTAACGTTAAACCAATTCAGCTTCTCGCGTAGCTTCACCACTTCGCCAATAATCGTTAAACATGGCGGCTTCATTTCAGCGGCAAGCACTTTATCGGCCAAATCAGCTAAAGTCGCAGCAACTACTTTTTGTTTTTGGGTGGTACCTTGCTGCACCACCGCTACAGGCATACTAGCAGATACGCCATGTGCAATCAATTTTTCGCAAATTTCTTTTAAACCTACCAAACCCATGTAAATCACCACGGTTTGATTGGGGCGTGACATAGCAACCCAATCTAAATCAATCGTGCCATCTTTTTGATGCCCGGTAATAAACAAGCAAGCCTGTGCATAGTCACGATGAGTAAGTGGAATACCCGCGTAGCTGGAAACACCATTGGCCGCCGTAATGCCTGGCACCACTTGAAACGGCACGCCACGTTCCATCAGCGTTTCAATTTCCTCACCGCCGCGCCCAAAAATAAACGGGTCACCCCCTTTAAGACGCAGTACTCGCTTGCCTTGCAGGGCAAGATTAGCGAGCAACTCGTTAATTTCTTCTTGCGGCATGGTGTGCTGATCGCGTTCCTTACCCACGTAAATCAACTCGGCATCACGGCGCACCAGCTCCATCACTTCGGGACTAACAAGTTTATCGTACACGCAAACATCGCATTGCTGCATTAAGCGCAATGCCCTAAACGTCAATAAATCCGGGTCACCCGGGCCGCCGCCCACCAAATACACTTCACCTTTACTGGCGGCTGTATCTTTGTCGTCAATCAAGTCTTGCAGCAACTCACGCGCGGCTTGTTCCTGGCCAGACAATACACGCTCAACCATTGGGCCTTGCAGTACGCCCTCCCAAAAGCGCCGTCTGGCTTGGGTGGTGGCGAACTTAGCTTTTACTTGATCACGAAACTCACCCGCAATCGCGGCGATACGTCCATAACCCGCAGGCAACATGGTTTCAATTTTGGTGCGAATATAGCGCGCCAACACGGGCGCATTTCCCTCACTGGAAACCGCAATCACCACTGGGCTGCGGTCGATAATCGAGCCCATGGTAAACGTGCATAAATCGGGCGCATCTACTACGTTTGCTGGGATATTCTGCGCTTTTGCGGCAACTGAAACTGTCTTGTTCACCACCGCATCATCGGTCGCGGCAATCACTAGGCATGCGTCTGTGAGCTGTTTTGGCTCAAAATTAGCGTTAATATGTTTTATTTTTTTTGCTGTAGCTAAATCTTGTAATTCATGACAAATCTCGGGCGAAATCAAGGTAATCGCCGCATCCGCTTTCAGTAGCATGGCCACTTTGCGCATGGCGACATCTCCGCCGCCAATCACCACACAGTGACGGTTTTTGATATTTAAAAAAATGGGGAGTGCTTGCATTGGTTTTTTCAGTTAAACAGTTGGGCTATTTTACTCTGCTTGCTACAAATACGCTAAAATTACATCTTTGAAATTAAGACTTTACCCATTGAATTTAACTAAAAAAAATTTAGCTCCGCGAAAAGTCTTTATTAAAACCTTCGGCTGTCAGATGAACGAGTACGATTCGTCACGCATGGCTGATTTGCTGCACGCTGACAACGGCATGACGCAAACGGACGACGTGGACGAAGCCGATGTGATTTTGCTTAACACCTGCTCTGTGCGCGAAAAAGCCGAGGAAAAAGTGTTTAGCCATTTGGGACGCTTTATTCCACTTAAAGAAAAAAATCCTAATTTAATCATTGGCGTAGGCGGTTGCGTAGCGAGTCAGGAAGGCGCCAATATACTCAAACGCGCGCCCTATGTGGATGTGGTATTTGGCCCACAAACCTTGCATCGCTTGCCTGAGATGATTAAAAGCAGCCAAGCCAGCGGCCAATCGCAAATGGATATTTCTTTCCCCGAAATTGAAAAATTTGACCATTTGCCGCCGCCTCGCGTGGAAGGCGTGAGTGCGTTTTTGAGTATTATGGAAGGCTGCAGCAAATATTGTAGCTTTTGTGTGGTGCCTTACACGCGCGGCGAGGAAGTCTCGCGGCCGTTTGCAGATATATTGCTGGAAGCCGCACAGCTGACCGAGCTTGGCGTAAAAGAAATCACACTTTTAGGCCAAAATGTGAATGCTTACAGAACCGAATTTGAAGGCGTGGAAGCTGATTTAGCCATGCTCGTTGAAACCATTGCCGAGATCCCGCAGATTGAGCGCATCCGTTTTACCACCAGCCACCCCAACGAAATGAATGAGCGCTTAATTGCTTGTTTTGCCAACGTGCCAAAACTGGCAGTGCAGCTGCATTTGCCAGTACAGGCGGGTTCTGATCGTATTTTGATGGCGATGAAGCGCAATTACACGGTGCTGCAATACAAATCAATTATTCGTAAATTAAAAACTGCCAACCCTAATTTAACCTTTACTTCCGACTTTATTATTGGCTTCCCCGGCGAAACCGAAGCCGATTTTGAAGCGACGGTAAAGCTGATGACCGACGTTGGTTTTGACGCCAGTTTTAGCTTTTTATACAGCCCACGCCCTGGCACGCCCGCAGCGTTTATAAAAGACGATACGCCAGAAGCCACTAAATTAACGCGTCTAGCCAAACTGCAAGCCATTAACGAAACGCAAGCAAAAACCATATCTGAAGCCATGCTCGGTACTATTCAAAGAGTATTGATTGAAGGCGCATCGTGGAAAGACAGCAATTTTCTGGCAGGCAAAACCGACAACAATAGAGTCGTTGATATTGCAGGTGACGCCAATTTAATTCATCAATTTGTGCAAGTAAAAATCACCGAGGTGTCCAATCCACGCCGTTTGCAAGGCCAAATAATTTAATGGAAATCACCTTAACCCCAGAAGATAACACCCGCCTCGCCAACTTGTGCGGCGCACTGGATGAAAATATTAAGCAGATTGAAACCGCGCTGGAAGTGAATATTAACCGCCGCGGCGGAACATTCAACATCTCTGGCAGGCAAGATAATATGCGCCTTGCGGCACAGTTGATTGAGAATTTTTACGTACGCGCTAAAAAACCGCTAGAGCTAGAAGACGTGCAATTAGGCTTGGTAGAAATTGATAAACTCAAGCCAGAAGATGTGAGTAGCGCCATGCCAGTGCTGATGACACGGCGTGGTGATTTACACGGCCGCACGCCGCGCCAAGTGGAATATTTGCAGCAAATTCAAGACCACGACATTACCTTTGGCATTGGCCCAGCCGGCACGGGCAAAACGTATTTAGCCGTCGCCAGCGCAGTGGATGCCATGAGCCGCGACCGCGTGAAACGAATTGTATTGGTGCGCCCCGCGGTGGAAGCAGGCGAAAAATTAGGCTTTTTACCAGGTGATTTAAACCAAAAAGTTGACCCCTATTTACGCCCACTTTACGATGCACTCTATGACTTAGCTGGCTACGACACGGTGAACAAAATGTTTGAACGCGGCGCGATTGAAGTTGCACCACTGGCCTATATGCGCGGCAGAACTTTAAATCAAAGTTTTATTATTTTGGACGAAGCGCAAAACACCACGCCCGAGCAAATGAAAATGTTTTTGACTAGAATAGGTTTTGGCACTAAAGCAGTAGTGACGGGCGATGTGACGCAGATTGATTTACAAAAACATCAAAAAAGTGGCTTGGTAGAAGCGGGGAAAATCTTAAAAAATGTCAAAGGCATTGCCTTTACCCACTTTTTATCTGCCGACGTCGTGCGCCATCCGCTGGTCCAAAAAATTATTAACGCGTATGAAGAATACGAACAAAAAGAAGCCTCTGCCGAGAACAAAAAAAATTAATGCCCTGCAACCCATATGGATATTGGCTCGCAAGGCATGTTAATTTGCATTACATATTGATTTTTAGGCTTACTTTCACGTCGCTTCCCACCACGATTTTTTCTTTTTTGCGCACCTCGGCTTTCACTGGCAGCATATAAGCACCCAGCTTAGAAGCTGGGAAAATAGAAGTTCCCCAAGTCGTCTTGCCAATCGTCACCAACACGCGTACAGCGCCCCAACCACGCCGTTTTTCGTGCATGTTTTCGTCAAAAAATTTGATTTCTTCTGATTTTTCTTCGGGCAAGGTAATGAAATACCAAGCGCCCTTGCCTTGCCACAGCCAGCACTTTCCCGTAAAAGTAAAACTTAAATCGAGCATGACTTATTCTTTGATAAACGATGATGATTTAATTATATAATCAGATGATGCCTGAATTAAATTTTTCTATTCAAATCGCAAGTCAGCTTGCAAATATTCCAGCTCGCACACTTTTTAGAAAATGGTCAAAAGCCGCGCTGCGTGTGGATACTGAGGTGACGATTCGTATTGTCGATGCGCAAGAAGCGCTGGAGCTAAATAGCACTTATCGCGGTAAAGATTACGCAACCAATGTGCTGACTTTTCCACTCACCGAAACGCCGCATTTAATGGGCGATATCATCATCTGCGCACCAGTGGTAGAAGCTGAAGCCAAAGCACAGAACAAATCACTAGAGGCACATTTTGCACATTTAACCGTGCATGGCATTTTGCATTTACACGGCTACGACCATGAAACCGAAGCGCAAGCCGAGCTGATGGAAGCAATAGAAATACAAATTCTTGCCAAATTAGGGTATGCTAATCCTTATCTCATTACAGAGGACGCCAACTAATGGCCTCCGAACCGGAAAAGCAAAGCAACAAAACCAGTTTATTAGAGCGCTTAAGCAATTTTTTGCTGCGCGAGCCCGAAGACCGCGAGCAGCTTGTCGAGCTGTTACACGGCGCGTATGAAAATCACCTGATGGATGCTGACTCACTCGCCATGATAGAAGGCGTGCTGCAAGTGAGCGAGATGCAAGTGCGCGATGTGATGATTCCGCGCTCGCAAATGGATGTCATCGACATCACCGACCCACCCGAAACGTTTATTCCGCATGTCATCGAAACCGCGCACTCGCGCTTTCCAGTCATCGAGGATGACAAAAATGATGTGATTGGCATTTTGCTGGCCAAGGATTTATTGCGTTATTACGCCGGTGAAGATTTTAATGTGCGCGATATGCTGCGCCCTGCGGTGTTTATCCCCGAAGCTAAGCGCTTGAATGTATTGCTGAAAGAGTTCCGCAGCAACCGCAACCACATTGCCATTGTGGTGGATGAATACGGAGGCGTAGCAGGCATGGTGACGATTGAGGACGTGCTTGAGCAAATTGTCGGCGACATTGAAGACGAATACGATTACGATGAAGACGAAGACAATATTTTAAAAGATGCCAAAGGCCATTACCGCGTAAAAGCACTCACCGAAATTGGTGATTTTAATGAAGCAGTCGGCACACAATTTAGTGATGAAGAGTTCTCGACCATCGGCGGTCTGGTGGTGAATAAGTTCGGCCATTTGCCCAAGCGCGGCGATACAGTTGTCATTGATAATCTAAGTATTAGCGTACTGCGTGCAGATAGTAGACGCTTACATTCTATATTGGTAGAAGTGATTCCAGGCGAGCCATTTCCGATTGAATCTACCTAAGCTTGAGCAAAATGAACTAAATTTATTTCCGATTCTCTTAACTTGTACAGATTGGA
>JANYGD010000187.1 GCA_025359405.1 Methylotenera sp.
AAAGCTGCGTGCGTGCCAATGTGCTACTAGGTGATTTGGAAGTTAATGCCGGCGCGCATCAGGCCGCAATTTCGCATTGGAAGCGCATTGAGTTTCAACAGCCTGATTACTTGGGGTTGATTGCGGGCAAAATGCTAAAAAGTTACCGTGCTATTGAATCAGAAAATGGGAGCAAACTAAAAGAAGGTTTAGCGCAACTCAACACTTATTTAGAAACCTATAAATTACCCTCTTTGATGTCAGTATTGTACGAAGCTACACTGGCCGAAGAAGGTGCAGAAAAAGCTGCCAAACTGGCTAGAAACGAGCTAATTCGCCAACCTAGCCTAACGACGTTAGACCAGCTTTTGCAGGCGCGCGCCATGGCGGATGAGACTAAAAAACAAGGTAACAACCAAGACATTCAACTTATGCAACAAACCGTGCGTAATGCCATTGGCAACCGTGCTGCGTATCATTGCGACCAATGTGGCTTCCGTGCCAAGCAATATCACTGGCAATGCCCTGCTTGTAATGCTTGGGAATCGTTACCACCTGAGCCTTCCGAAGCACTTAGCCGCGAAATGACCATTAAAAAGTAATGATTAGCAAAAAATAATGCAACATCATAAAAATGATTCTAAAGTTATAATCGCACTTGATTATGCCGACGCTGCCAGCACGCTCAAACTGGTGAATCAACTAGACCCCACGTTATGCAAACTCAAAGTTGGTAAAGAACTGTTTACCGCGGCGGGTCCACAGTTGGTCGAACAATTAACAGCCAAAAACTTTAAAGTTTTTTTAGATTTAAAATTTCACGATATCCCCAACACGGTTAAAAATGCTTGCGAAGCCGCTTGTAACCTAGGCGTGTGGATGTTGAACGTACATGCATCTGGCGGTAGCACCATGATGCAAGCGGCGTTTGAGGGCGTGAGTAAGAGCGCGCACAAGCCTTATTTAATCGCCGTCACCGTGCTCACCAGCATGAATCAAGCGAGTTTGCATGAAATTGGTATTGAATCCAGCGTAGAAAATCAAGTACTCACACTTGCTAAACTCACCCAGCAAGCGGGTTTGCACGGCGTTGTTTGCTCTGCGCTTGAAGCGCAGTTATTAAAACAACATATAAAAAGTGATTTTTTATTGGTCACGCCCGGTATACGTCCAGCCAATGTCAACCAAGACGATCAATCACGCGTTGTTACGCCCAGCCAAGCCCTGCGCATGGGTGCAAGCTATTTAGTCATCGGCAGGCCGATTACACAAGCTGCCAATCCGCTAAATGCGTTAAAAGCAATTGTTGCAGACTGTGTTAATTTAACAATGTAAGCTTGGCGTAAGCTTTAGTTGGCAAGATGCAACTGTAGGTATTTGTAATAGGTGAATTATTTAAGTATGATTGCTGCAGTATTTTTATAATGATTAAAAGTAGTACCATGAAATTACCCGTTTCATAGCAGTTTCACAATTTTATATATTAGTTTTACAACATGGAGAATCAAAAAATGAAAAAAATTCTAATCGCTTTATTGGCCTCACTCGCATTCAGTTTCAGTGCATTTGCAGCAGTAAACCTTAACACTGCAACACAAGCCGAACTTGAAAGCCTAGATGGCATTGGCCCAGTAAAAGCGCAAGCGATTATTGATTACCGCAAAAAAAATGGCGGCTTCAAAAACGTTGATGAGCTTGAAAAAGTAGATGGCGTTGGTCCTGTAACATTACAAAACGTACGTAAAGATGTTTCTGTGAGTGGCGCAACTAGCGTGCCTGCAGCTAAAGACGTGAAGAAAGATGACAAAGCAGCCAAGGCGGACAAACCTGCTAAAGCTGAAAAGCCAGCTAAAGAAATGAAAACAGAAACGCCTGCTAAAGCCGATAAACCAGTTAAAGTAGAAAAAGAAGCTAAAGCTGCAGAGGCAAAACCAATGGCAGCTGAAGACACTGCCAAAGCGGACAAAAAGGCTGCTGCTGCCAAGAAAAAAGCTGATAAAAAAGCTGCCGCAGATAAGAAAAAAGCAGACAAAAAAGCCGCTACTGATGCAAAAAAAGCAGCAGCTAAGGCCGATAAAGAAGCAAAAACCGAGAAAAAATAATTTTTAACTCAGTTTTGCATCAGTAAAAAAAGCCCCGATATTTCGGGGCTTTTTATTTACACATTCAAGCTACATCAGATTGATCAGCTATTACCAATCATGATGTCTTTCACCACGATGCTCGCCATTGTCATGATTATTATCGTCATCACCGTGGTGATGTCTACGATGCCGCTTATGATGGTGATACTCATTCGAACTAGATTTTCCAGGTTCAGCAATAACTTTACCTACTACCGCACCGCCGGCGCCACCCACTCCAGCGCCCACTACTGCGCCTGTGCCGCTGCCGCTAACTTTGCGCCCAACTACCGCGCCAGTTGCGCCACCCGCTGCGCCGCCTAGCACCGCACCAGTTTTTCCTTCGCCATGGGTTGTGACTGCACCCCCTACTCCCCCACCGACAGCGCCGCCTATAATTTCACCTGTGCTGCCGCCCACCACACCGCCAATGGCGGTGCCTGCAGCAGCGCCCAAGCCCCCGCCTACGGCGGTTTTGGCGTTGCTATCTTCAGCCACCGCCT
>JANYGD010000071.1 GCA_025359405.1 Methylotenera sp.
CGCTGGCGATGGCAAAGATCCAACTATTGTGATTAATGCAGATGCCAAAACCACGCACCAATCGGTGATTAACGTGATGGAAGCCGCGCGCCAAGCCAATTATACGCACATTACATTTGCCACACAGATTGGTGCTGAATAGTATTGCACCTTCCAATTCTTCATTCGTCATTCCAGCATTCGACGTCTAGATTTTTTATACGCTATTAATGTCGAAATCCTCTCGTAATAAAGAAAAGCCGCTGCATATTGCCAACGCAAAAATGTTGTATTTGCGTTTGTTGCGTTATGCTTGGAAATACAAGCTGGTGTTCGCGCTTGGCATATTCTCACTAATTATTTTATCTGCCACTAACACAGGCTTTTTGGCGACAATCAAGCAAGTTACAGACGAAGGTTTTGTAAAACAATCACCAGAAAAAATGGTTTTTTTACCGTTGATACTGTTTGGTTTAATGGCGTTAAGGGCGATTGCTGGATTTTTTTCTAATTTTTCCATGCGCTGGGTCGCTCGCCGCATAGTCGAAGCGTTACGGCGCGATACTTTTAAGCAATTGATGCAATTGCCGGTTGGTTTTTATGATGCCAATTCGGCTGGTATGGTTATTTCTAAGCTTACTTACGATGCTGAACAGATGGCGAGCGCTTGTACCAAGGTGGTGCTTACTGTGGTGCGTGATACGCTCACTACCATTGGTATTTTGGCTTACATGCTCTATCTCGATTGGCGTTTAACGCTTATTTTTGCTTTGATTGCGCCGCTGATGGCGTTTTATCTTAAAAAAATGACGCCAAAACTACGTGATTCAGGCAAACAAGTACAGCAATCGGTAGGCGAGATGACCAAAGCGGCGGAAGAGGCAATTGCTGGGCAGCGTATTGTTAAGATTTTCGGCGCAACGGATTTTGAGTTTAAGCGCTTTGCCACTGTAGTGGGTAAAAATCGCTACATGCAAGTGCGCCTGGCAAGGCTTTCTAGCCTTAATAGTATGGTAGTCGAGCTGATTGCCGCGCTGGCGCTAGGCTTGGTGGTGTATTACGCGGTAGGGCGATTTAGCGCAGGTGAGTTTGCGGCGTTTGTAGGCGCGTTGCTGATGTTAATTGCGCCCATAAAAAATCTCACCGCAGTGAACGAGGATTTACAAGTGAGTTTGTCGGCTGCACAAAGTGTGTTTGAGGTGATTGATACGCCGGCAGAAGTGAACGAAGGTAGCAAGGAAATCGGTCGTGCCAAGGGCGCCATAGAGTTTAAAAACGTTACCTTAAATTACGCCAATACCAAACATCCTGCACTCAATAATCTTAGTTTTAGCATTCAACCCGGTGAGAAAGTAGCGCTGGTCGGGCGTTCTGGCGGTGGTAAAACCACACTAGTAAATTTATTACCGCGTTTTTATGAGCTGCAACAAGGCTTGATATTGCTGGATGGCATTGATATTCGCGCGCTGGAATTGAAAAATCTGCGCAGCCAATTTGCGCTGGTCAGCCAAGATATTATTCTGTTTAACGATACCATTTTTAACAACATTGCCTATGGCGTGTTGCGCGATGCCAGCGAGCAAGAGGTGATGGACGCGGCGAAGTCCGCACATGCTTGGGAGTTTATTTCACAGTTGCCAAAAGGCTTGCAAAATGAAATTGGCGATAGGGGTGTGCGCCTTTCTGGCGGCCAGCGCCAGCGCATTGCCATTGCGCGCGCTATTCTTAAAAATGCACCTATTTTGTTGCTAGATGAAGCCACCAGCGCGTTAGATACGGAATCGGAACAACACGTGCAAGCTGCGCTTGATACCTTGATGCAAAACCGCACTTCGATTGTGATTGCGCATCGCCTAAGTACGGTTGAAAACGCCGATAGAATTTTGGTGATGAATCAAGGCGAAATCGTTGAATCTGGCAGTCACGCGCAGTTATTGGCAATGAACGGTTATTACACCAAACTCTATCAAAAAGAGTTAGAAGCCTAAAAAATGTACGGCTGGCTTAATCGTTGGTTTAATCAACAATGGCAATTTATTGGCTTAGCGCATGTGGTCTTAATGCCGCTGTCATGGCTGTTTGGCGCGCTTGTTGCGGCTAGACGCTATTTGTATAAACATAACATTCTCAAGTCTTATCGCCTTCCCGTGCCGGTGATAGTGGTGGGTAATATTAGCATCGGTGGCACGGGCAAAACGCCCTTAGTGATTTACTTGGTGAATCAACTTAAGCAAATGGGTTATACGCCAGGTGTTATTAGCCGCGGTTACGGCGGAAACTCTGCAGGCGAAGTCTCGCCAAATAGCAACGCCAGTGAGTTTGGCGATGAACCTGTGTTAATCGCCAAACGCAGCCGCAGCCCTGTGTGGGTGAATGCCGACCGCGTAGAGGCAGGCAGAGCATTGCTAGAAGTGCATACTAATTGCAACGTGATAATCAGCGACGATGGTTTACAGCATTATCGGCTGCAACGCGATGTGGAAATTGCTTTGATGGATTCAGATCGTTCATTTGGCAATCAAATGTTATTGCCAGCCGGTCCGCTACGCGAGAAAATTGCGCGTTTGCAAAGCGTAGATACGATTGTAGATAGTGGGCAAGCGACTGATATAAAAGATAATTTTACGCCAGTATATAGTATGCAATTAAAAGGCGATTTGTTTCAGCGCTTGGATGATAGTCAACAGCAAGCAGCCAGTTATTTTGCCAATAAAAATATCGTCGCCATCGCAGGCATTGGTAACCCAGCACGTTTTTTTCAGCATTTAAGCAATTTAGGGCTACAATTTGAACGTGCGGTTTTTGACGATCATTACGCATTTAGTGCGCAAGACTTTGTGCCACTTGTGAATAAAACCATTTTAATGACAGAAAAAGATGCCGTAAAATGTAAGTCATTTGCGCTGACGGATGCTTGGTATTTGCCCGTTGGTGCCGAGATTGGCGGCGGCAATGAACAATTTTTAGCGCTTATTTTGCAAAAAATTAATGCATGATTAAGGACACAATATGGATGCAAAACTACTACAAATTTTAGTCTGCCCGGTCACCAAGGGGCCGCTTATCTACGATAAAAAAAATAATGAGCTTATTTCAAAATCTGCGCGACTAGCTTACCCAATACGCGATGGCATTCCCGTGATGCTGGAGGAAGAAGCTAGAAAATTAGCTACAGACGAGAAACTCGACTAATGTCGTTTAAAGTTGTTATTCCTGCTAGATATGCCAGTGCGCGCTTACCAGGCAAGCCATTATTAGATATAGCCGGCAAGCCAATGGTGGTACGGGTTGCAGAGCAGGCAATAAAAAGCGGTGCAAGCGAGGTCGTGATTGCCACCGACTTTGAAAAAATCATGCAAGTAGCGAGTGAACACAATATAGAAGCGGTGATGACGCGTGTAAGCCATCATTCGGGTACTGATAGAATCGCTGAAGTTGCTGAAAAACTGGGCTGGGCAGACGACGAAATAGTGGTGAATGTGCAGGGTGACGAGCCGCTGATAGAGCCTAGTTTGATTAAAGAAGTTGCCGCACATTTAGCTAGTAGTAAAGATGCGGTGATGGCGACGGCTTGTCACGTGATTCACGATGAAGCCAGTTTACTTAATCCGAATATCGTCAAAGTGGTGATGGATGCCAACGGAAACGCACTGTATTTCAGCCGCTCGCCGATTCCGTATCCGCGCGATGATGCCCAAAAAGCCAATATCCATGCGCATCGCCACATCGGCATTTATGCTTATCGCGTTGCTTTTCTTAAAAAGTACGCAGAATTAACCGTGACGGAACTTGAAAAAATTGAGAGTTTAGAGCAATTGCGCGTCTTGCATCACGGCTATAAAATTGGCGTATGCGTCACTCAAAATGCACCTGCAAGCGGCGTGGATACACAAGAAGATTTGGATGCAACACGCCAAATACTAAATCAGTTAGAAAAGTAACAGACAAAGCTAGCCAGATATGGTATTTGTTATCGGTCAGAGTTAACTACTAAATGATGCCAAAGTCAGTAAAAAAAAATTGAATCAATCTAAATTTAAATTAATCTAAACCCAATTCAGAATCTAGTTTTTTTGCCCATATTTCAAGAGTTGCTAGCTTTAATTCTAAAGCCTCTACACGAGATTTAAGTACGGCAATTTCACTAACAGCAACAACATCTGAAGTCGTTGGTGGGTAGTTAGCGATAATACTATGATTAATTTCAGGTTCACCACTCAATAAATGACACCAGCGCGCTTCGCGCGTCCCAGGTACTTTAGAAAGTAACATGACCAGCTTTCCCGCATGCCCAGTGATTTCATTGCGGTTGGCCATGCTAGCTAAAACTGTTTCAACGCTAGAAATGTCTGCAAATTTATATAAGCGCTCAGAGTTAATACGTAACTCACCAGAGGTTTGCGGGCCTCTCAAAAGTAAAACAGCCAAAATCGCAACGCTTGATGAATCCAGATGAAATACTCTGCCTGTGTTATGCGCGTACCGCATAGCACGCCCCCCACTGGTCTCTAAAATTAAAGAGCGATGTTTGAGGCTATCTAAAGTTGCTTGAATTTCTTCTTCAGTTGTTTCTATAACTGGGTCCCGGCTGGTTTTTTGGTTGCAAGCTGAGAGTAAGGAGTTAAGCGTCAGGGGGTAGCTATCTGGTACAGTTATCGCTTTTTCAATTAAAGCACCTAACACGCGGGTTTCAAGTAATGTATAAAGTTGTGACATTGTATTGATATTCATTAAATAGCATTACTGGGCAAAAAATAAAAAAAGTATAATTTAAGTCACCAAAGCCACCAATTTATTAAATTGATTTCCCGATAATTAACCACCTAATTTACAAATACTTCTTTTTCTTCACTATTTCTTAAGTTGACTAAACTGTATATGAAGTAAATTGTAATTAATGCGAGTTAAACTGCCGATTCACCCGTTTCACCTGTTCTAATTCTAACCACTTGCTCCACCGCACTCACAAAAATCTTACCATCGCCAATTTTGCCTGTGCGCGCAGCTTTGATAATGGCTTCCATAGCCGCATCTACCATTTCATCGGTGACGACCAGTTCGATTTTGATTTTCGGTAAAAAATCCACTACATACTCGGCGCCGCGGTAAAGCTCAGTGTGGCCTTTTTGACGACCAAAGCCTTTTACTTCGGTCACCGTTAAACCATTCACGCCAATCTCAGAAAGCGTTTCGCGCACTTCGTCTAACTTAAAAGGTTTGATAATCGCTTCAATTTTTTTCATGCCAGCTCCCAAATATTCTAACTAATCAAACTTTAGTCTACATGTTATCGGATAACGCCTATCTTTGCCAAACCCGCGTTGTGTAATTCTAACCCCAACTGGTGCTTGGCGGCGTTTATATTCGTTGTGGTCGATTAAATTGGTGACGCGATTCACATCTTTTTCCGTAAATCCAAGTTTGACAATTCTATCGCGGCTTAAATCTTCTTCTACATAAGCTTGCATAATGGCATCTAAAATTTCATACGCGGGCAGGCTGTCTTGGTCGGTTTGATTGGCGCGCAGCTCGGCGCTTGGTGCGCGCGTGATGATGCGTTCGGGGATAACTTTTGAAAGCGAATTTCGATATTCGGCCAGCTTGTACACTAGCGTTTTTGGCACATCTTTTAGCAACGAGAAACCGCCCGCCATATCGCCATACAGCGTGCTGTAACCCACCGCCATCTCGGATTTATTGCCGGTGGTGAGCACGATGCTGCCGAACTTATTGGAGAGCGCCATTAGTAACATGCCGCGAATGCGCGCTTGCAGG
>JANYGD010000082.1 GCA_025359405.1 Methylotenera sp.
CAATATGGGCGTGGCATTTGGCTACACGCTATTGGGTTACGATTCCTGCCTGCGCGGCTTGAATAAGCTAGAAATCAACCCAGAAAAATTGGCTGAAGACCTAAACAATAGCTGGGAAGTGCTCGCCGAGCCGATCCAAACCGTGATGCGCCGCTACGGATTATCCAACCCGTACGAGCAACTGAAAGAACTCACGCGTGGCAAAGGCGGTATTAACAAAAATTCGCTACACGCGTTTATTCAAACGCTTGATATTCCGCAAGATGCCAAGCAATCGCTGTTGGACATGACACCAGCAAACTATATCGGCAAGGCTGCAAAACTCACCAAACATATCAAATGACCGAAATCCTCGTTTTATATTACTCTCAAGGTGGTGCAGTACGTGAGATGGCGCAGTTGATTGCGCGTGGTGTAGAGAGTGTTAAGGGTGCAAAAACACGCGTCCGTAGCGTGCCTAAAGTTTCTGCCAATTGCGAAGCGACTGAAGCGGATATTCCAGCTTCTGGTGACCCTTATTGTGAGCTGAGTGATTTAGATGAGTGCGCAGGCTTGGCGCTGGGTAGCCCAACACGCTTTGGCAACATGGCGGCGCCAATGAAATACTTTCTAGATGGTACAGCGGGCTTGTGGCTAAAAGGCACATTGGTCGGCAAACCTGCGTGTGTATTCACCAGCACGGGCAGCATGCATGGCGGCAATGAAAGTACGCTGCTGACCATGATGTTGCCGCTGATGCACCACGGCATGTTGATAGTCGGTTTGCCCTATTCTGAGCCTGCATTATCCACGACCCTTAGCGGCGGCACGCCTTATGGCGCCAGCCACGTAGGCGGAGTGATGGACGACAAACCAATTACCGCGGATGAGAAAAAATTGTGCATCGCGCTGGGCAAGCGCTTGGCTGAAACTGCGTTAAAGCTGGCAGCTTAATCTAATGGGAAAATCTTGGACATGCTGCAGGCATTAAGAATAGGTGCGGGTTGCAGCCTGATTGCTTTAATATTTGTAGGCCTAGCTTGGGAGTCAGTATTGGCGCCTCTTAAGCCAAGTGGCTCGTTGCTTATACTCAAAACTGTTCCATTATTATTGCCGCTG
Source organism: Methylotenera sp. (assembly GCA_025359405.1). GTDB lineage: Bacteria > Pseudomonadota > Gammaproteobacteria > Burkholderiales > Methylophilaceae > Methylotenera_A. Next base: position 1,099 of record JANYGD010000082.1, read on the forward strand.
TTTGGCATCCTAAAAGGTAACCGCTATACCTACCAATGGGCGAGCATGTTTATTTTGTTATATTTTACCGAAGGCGTGGTACGCGCGTGGTCAGACCATGGCAACTCAGCCAAATTAGCCATGATTGAAGTAGTACTTTCCCTCATATTTTTTATCTGCACAATTTTTTACGCGAAACTCAGCCGAAACACCGCTTAAAATCTCGCACTTAATTTATAATTAGGTCATGAGAATACGATTAGTAAGCTAAGTATGAAAATACTACTATCCAACGACGACGGCTATTTTGCACCCGGCCTGAGCATTTTAGCCAGTCACTTGGCCAAATTAGCAGAAATCACCGTAGTGGCGCCTGAGCGTAATCGCAGCGGCGCCAGCAACTCACTCACACTAGATCGCCCGTTGAGCGTAAAAAAAGCCAGCAACGGCTTTTTTTATGTCAACGGCACACCAACCGATTGCGTGCATTTAGCGTTAACCGGTTTGATGAATGCCGCGCCAGACATGGTAATTAGCGGCATTAACGATGGCGCCAATATGGGCGATGATACAATTTACAGCGGCACAGTAGCCGCCGCGATGGAGGGCTATTTGCTGGATATTCCCTCATTTGCGATTTCCATGTCGCAGCACAACGCCACGCATTTTGAAACCGCCGCACGTGTGGCGGTAGAACTGGTACAACATTACTTAAAAACAGGTTTTGCATCGCCTACTTTGCTTAATATTAACGTGCCAGACTTGCCATATGATGAGTTGAAAGGCCGAGCAATTACGCGCCTGGGCAAGCGCCACAAGGCTGATCCGGTGATGCAACTTAAAACACCACGCGGTGAAACCGTGTATTGGGTGGGTGCGGCAGGTAGGCCAAATGATGGCGGCGAAGGTACCGATTTTTTTGCTGTAGCCAATAACATTGTGTCAATTTCGCCGATTCAGGTCGATTTAACGCACCACAACCAAATAATCGCACTTAAAAATTGGCTTACTAATTAAATGGCGCTGATTAAAACAACAGGCACAAAATCTGGCATCGGCATGACCTCAATTCGCACACGCGAGCGCATGCTAGTGCGCCTGCGCGAGCAAGGCATTAAAGATGAAGTGGTATTATCGGCCATGGGCGAAATTCCACGGCATATTTTTATAGATGAAGCCTTATCGATTCGTGCTTACGAAGATGTTTCGCTGCCGATTGGCTACAGCCAAACCATTTCGCAGCCTTATATTGTGGCGCGCATGACCGAAATTTTGCGCAATGGCAAACAACTGAATAAAGTGCTAGAAATTGGTACCGGCTGCGGCTACCAGACGGCAATATTGTCGCGCGTCGCCAAAGAGGTATTATCGCTTGAGCGTATTCGCCCATTGGTGATGAAAGCGCGCGGCCATTTGCGTACGCTTAAATGCAACAACGTGAAACTAGACCACGCGGATGGCAGCGCAGGACTCAATGAATACGCACCTTTTGACGGCATTATCGTCACCGCCGCCGCTAGCCACGTGCCACAAGAATTGTTGGTGCAGCTCGCTGTTGGTGGTCGCATGATCATTCCAATTGGCACGACTGCGCAAATTTTAACCTTGATAGAACGCACTAATAATTCTGCTAATGAATATGTGCAAACCAAGCTAGAAGCTGTGAAATTTGTGCCTTTGTTGGGCGGTATTAGCGGATGATGCGCTCTATTATTGTAATGCTAGTATTTTTGCTTAGCGCCTGCGAAAGCAACCCGCCTGCACCAGTAATCGAGCGAATGCCTCAAACCAGCAAGCCTAAATCGCCTGAAACAAAGGCAATAATTACTAAACCTGTCGATTCAAAAGCCGCTACAAGTACCACCGTAAACAGCGCTGGCAACAAGGATTGGCGGCCAGATAGCCATGTTGTTAAAAAAGGCGATACACTATTCGGTATCGGCTTGGAATATGGAGTTGATTACAAAGAAATCGCTGCGGCTAACAACATTGCACCGCCTTACCCTATTCAAATTGGGCAAAAACTCAATTTAACCAGTTTGAAAAATAAAACTGCTACCACAGCAGATGTTAGCAAAACAGAGGATGGCGTAGTGATTACGCCTATGAGTACTGAATCCGCAGTGACAGAAGCAAAACCAATACCAGATGCTGGCAAACCAGTCGTATCTACCGTGACGCCAGTATTAACCGAGCCTAAAGCCACGCGTGAAGCCTATAGCTTAGAAGCACTCAATCGCACAACAACAAAACCCGAGGAGGCTAAATCTACTGACGCCAAGCCAACCGACGCTAGCCCTCTGGATGATGAATCACTCACTTGGACTTGGCCTACGCAAGGCAAGGTAGTAGCGGGTTTTAACGAGGTCAGTAACAGGGGTATTGATATCGCGGGCGCTACAGGCCAAGCCATTAACGCGGCTAGCAGCGGCAAAGTGATTTATAGCGGCTCCGATTTGCGCGGCTACGGCAAGTTGGTGATTATTAAGCATAATAAAACCTATTTATCGGTGTACGCGCACAACAGCAAAATTGTAGTGAAAGAAGGCCAAACAGTAGCAGCCAACCAAAAAATTGGCGAAATGGGTAATACTGATTCTAATTCGGTTAAACTACACTTTGAAATTCGCCGCTTGGGTAAATCAGTTGACCCGGCCAAATATTTAAACCAAAATTAGCCTGAATCAGAACTAGCCACAATTATTTAGGAGACTGCCATGGCAGCACCACTTAAAAAAGAACCGAACAAATACGCAAAAAATGCCGACATTAAAGCCGATACGCTATTAAAGACCTTGTCGTCATTTGGCGGCATAGCGTTGGTGATTATTGGCTTAATCGGCATTGCCATGGAAATTTTTAAAGATGGCGGCTGGCTTAAAACGGCCTTTGCATGGCTATTCGATTCCACCACGCACATGATGTTTATCCCAGTGATTATTGCTGCGCTGTGGCTATTTAATAACTGGATGACGTCTTCTGCTAAAGGCGAAAAGAAAAAAAGTGGCGATGTGCCAATGTACATTATGATGGCAATTGGCGCGTTTTATTTGTTTCGCTTTGTGACGACCGGCGGGGTTTAACTTTTAATCCTAATAAAAAAGCCACTTTCAAAGTGGCTTTTTTATTGTCATTGCGAGCTTGTCCCACAATCTATGTAATTTAATTTACAAAACTTAGTTCTTTTTATTGGCTTCAGCCGCGTAATGCTCATGCAAGGCCGACATATCGCGCTCACGCGCCCACGCAATAATGGCATCTAATGCTGGCGTGCCAATTTCGCCAATTTGCGTGTGAATGCCTGCTTGGTCACGAATCACCAAAATACCTGGAATTTGGTTTACTTCAAAATAATCACCAATTTCAGGGTCGGCTTCAGTATTCACCATGCCAAAAACAATATCTGGATTTTTCGCAGCAGCCGCTTCAAAAGTAGGCGTAAATGCCACGCAAGGTTCACACCACGGCGCCCAAAAATCCACAATCACAAAATTATTGCTTTCGATTGTTTGTTTAAAATTTGCTTTAGTAAGCTTAACAACTGCCATGATTTTGCCTTAAATTTTGTGAACGCGTGATTCTAACAGAGCCATATTGTTTAGTTAAGGTCTTTTTAATTAAGCCTTAATGGCCTTGCCCCAAGTTTCTGTAAAGAACAATTCACCAAGTGGTTTGCGTTTACGTGCTGCCATTTCGCGCGTCAACGCTTCGCCCGTCACGGTGGCAATATCGGCCGCGTAGCCAACCGCCAGCATCGCCATCGGCGTAATTTGCGCAGGAATCGCAAAATCCTCACGCGTTTTATCTGCGTTAAATCCGCCCATTTGATGCGCCATTAAGCCCATACTGCTTGCCTGCAAACATAAGTTTTCCGCCGCTGCACCTGTATCGTATTGTGCCCAACGATTTGGGGTTTGATTATGTCCAAATAAACTACCCGCACATACCAACACTAGCACTGGTGCGTCTTTCACCCAAGATTGGTTACTAGGTACAAGGCAATCAAACCCGCGTTGCCAACTGGCTGCATCAGCATTTTTGTTCCACACAATAAAGCGCCAAGGTTCATCTCCAAAGCACGAGGGCGCCCAGCGTGCGGCTTCCAGCAAGGCGATTATTTGTTCATGGCTTACTTGTTTGTTTGCGTCGTAGGCGCGGCCGCTCCAGCGGTTG
>JANYGD010000090.1 GCA_025359405.1 Methylotenera sp.
CATCAACGCTTTTTGCACGTGTAGCCTGTTTTCAGCCTCATCCCACACCACACTTTGCTTGCCATCAATCACTTCCGTGGTGAAGAAGTCGCCGCGGAAGTGATTGATGGCAAGCAAAGCGTGGTGTGGGATGAGGCTGAAAACAGGCTACACGTACAAAAGGCTCTTATGGAATACTTACTATTGGGACGTGTAGAAAAGCAAGATAGGTAAAGTGCAGTCTGTTTCGGTGTAGGCTAACTCGCGTAGCGATGTTAAGCAAAGCGGCCGCAGCCAAAGTAGGTCACCGCCAAGCTTTTATATCAAAGTAAAAGCCTTGTTTTTCTTATAAACGCGTTGTATAGTGAATTAAAACCTTTACAAGGTCTGATGATGAAAAAAACAATTTTATGTTTTAGCTTGTATGCATTTTGCATGGTAACGCCTGTGCAAGCTGTTGAGAATAGCTGTAACTGTACTAATAAGCTTTCAGCTTGTCCGCAAGTAAATCTTACGCGTGGCGCTGAGACCGAGCCATTATCATTTAGCAAAAAACGTGATGATTTAGCTTACGGAAAAAAAGCAGATGACTTAGCATTTAACAGAAAAAACAATGAGTTAGACAGAGGAAAAGAGTCTAATCCTTTGAATTTCAGTAAAAATCGCGATGACTTGAGCCATGGTAAAGATACTGCACCGCTGGAATTCAGCAAAAATCGTGATGACCTAATACGTAGTGCATCTAACGATAATTTAACTTTCAGCAAAGAAAATGGTTATCTTGAGCGCGGAAAATCTTCGGATAATTTATCATTTGGCAATCGTGGCGGTGAACTTAGCCGCGACAAAGAGTCCGAACCTCTCAGTCGTTGTCATTAAGCGTTGCTAATCTTCTTCAACCACTAAATCTGGCACATGATTAAATGCGATGCGCATTGGTGCGTTTTTCAAGGCATCATGTGCGCCAGCAAAATAAACCGTATTTTTGCCGTATCTTAAATTTAAAATATCCAAAGCCTTATTCAATTTTGTTTCAGTTACGCTGGGTTTTTCTGCAAATAAATCGTATGCAGCATCATAACTATTCATCAAACCTGTAAAGCTCACACCCACAGCACAAGGTTCTACGCCATGTTCGGGGTATTGCTGCCAAAGTGTCTCAAGTGATTCGGTGAGTTGTAAAGTGTTGTCTGTCGCAGAAATAGCACTTTCGGCGTAAAAGCTAGGACGCCCGCGAAATTTAACTTTAATACCGATGTTAGAGGTGAGTAGTTCGTAGCTACGCATACGCATGGCGGCTTTTTGCAATAGGCGATGCAGCACGGCTTTTGCACCTTCTATTGTGCGCTGCTCGGGCGGTAACACGTGCGAATGTCCCAAGCTGCTGCGCGCATTTTTAACAAAGTATGGTTCAATGCCACGCAGTTTATCGTAGTAGCGCTCGCCATCGATACTACCCCAAGCAGCGCGTAATTGTTGCTTGTTGGCCGCGTAGAGTTGTTGTACGGTCGTAATGCCATAGCGCTCAAGCCGTGCCTGCATTTGGCGGCCAATGCCGCTTAAAGCGCGTAGTTTTAAGGTGTAAAGTTTTTCTGGAATGTCACTGTCTTCAATCACCACGCAACCATCTGGTTTTTGCATGTTAGACGCGGTTTTGGCGAGAAAAGTATTGGGTGCAATGCCTATGGAGCAGCGGATAAACTCATATTGCTTGTTGATTTCACGTTTAATTTTGGCGGCGAGTTTAAGCGCGTTTTCTTTGGCTTGTTGGCTACCTGTGAGCAAACACACCATTTCATCAATAGAGAGCACTTTTTCAACATGCGTGCAGCTTTCTACTATCTCGATTAATTTGTGGTGATATTGCACATAAAGCAGAGGGCGTGCTTCTACAAAAATAATGTCGCGACAAAGCTTACGCGCATCGCGCACCATGGTGCCAGTTTTAATGCCAAAGGCTTTCGCCTCGTAGCTGGCGGCGATGCAGCAGGTAGTCTCGGCCATCACAGGCAGCACGCCTACAGGCTTGCCGCGCAGTTCCGGGCGTAATTGCTGCTCTACCGAGGCAAAGTAAGAATTAAAATCGACGTATAATGCATTCAAAGACATGTAATGTTTCGCGGAAAAGACCGACTAAGGTGTAAGTTAAATTTTAAAGGTAAAAGCATCATGAGTGATAAACAAATTGCAATTTTCGCAGGCGGCTGTTTTTGGTGCACCGAGCCAGTGTTTAGTCAGCTAAAAGGCGTCAGTAAAGTTGAGTCTGGCTATATTGGCGGCCACACGCAAAATCCAACTTACAAGGATATTTGCAACGGCGATACCGACCACGCCGAGGCGATAAAAATTACTTTCGATGCAGACGTGGTGAGTTTTGAAACTCTGCTTGAAGTGTTTTTAGTCTCGCATGATCCAACTACCATGAACCGCCAAGGCAACGATGTTGGCACGCAGTATCGCTCAGCCGTCTTTTGCCAAAATGCCGAGCAGTATGAAGCTACTGAAGCAACGATTGCGGCTTTCAATGAAGCGTTTATTTATAGCGCGCCTATTGTCACGGAAATTAAAGGCGCAGATAAGTTTTACCCGGCTGAGGATTACCATCAATATTACTATGATAAAAACCCGAATCAGCCTTATTGTATGGCGGTGGCAGGCCCTAAAGTGGCGAAAATACGTGCCAAGTATAAGGAATTGCTAAAAAGCTAGGTTTTACTACTTAGCCATTGCCTGCGCCAAAAAATCAGCAACATAATAATCGCAATGCCAGCCATTAGTGCGATGCACCACCAAAAGCCATTA
>JANYGD010000107.1 GCA_025359405.1 Methylotenera sp.
CATGCAAAATTTATTAAAGTTGATAGAATAATCAATATGACCTTGCCGAGCGAACCAGCGCTACACAAACTGCAATTTTACGTTACCACGCCGTATAAATGTGGCTATTTGCCCGATAAACTCGCACAAAGTTTAATCGCCGCACCGCATTATTTGGTGGATACCAACATCTACAGCGGCCTTATCCAGCAAGGCTTTCGGCGTAGTGGTAAGTTTGCCTATAGGCCGCATTGCAGAAATTGTAATGCCTGCATTGCTATAAGATTAATTTTAAACGAATTTACACCCACTCGCAGCCAAAAACGCGCTTATAAAAAGCATACCAATTTAACTGCACGTGTATTGCCGCTAAGCTATCACCAGAGCCATTTTGAGCTATATACCAGCTACCAAAATTTGCGTCATGCCGAGGCTGAATTAAACGCTCCAACCGATGAAAATGATGGCACCAATCAATACCTGCAATTTTTGTGCATGAGCAACGTAGAAAGCCTGCTGGTAGAATTTAGAGACGCCACAAACCAAGTCAAAATCGTCAGCGTTATCGACGTCGTGCGCGATGGCGTCTCTGCAGTTTACACGTTTTACGACGCGCTTGAGACCAAAGCGAGCTATGGAACATACAGCATTATGTGGCTTGCCGAATGGACGAAAAACCTGGGTTTGCCTTATTTATATTTAGGCTACTGGATTGAAGCCAGCCAAAAAATGGCTTATAAACAACAGTTTAAGCCACAAGAGAAGTTGATTGATGACGAGTGGATTTAAAAAACGTTTAGCATTAAGCCTGTAGTTCCAACAATGTTACAATTCAGCCTGTCGAAAATAAAATAATTCTGCTTTGAAAAAACTCGTCATATTTGGTGTGGGCTTGATTGGTGGCTCGGTCGCATTGGCTTTGAAAAAAGCAGGTAGTGCGCCATTAATCGTGGGTGTCGGACGCAGTATTGAAAGCTTAAATCAAGCGCTAAAATTAAACGTAATCGACACGCTAGAGACCAATATCCATAAGGCTGTTGGCGATGCGGATTTAATTCTAATTGCTACACCTGTCGCACAAACTGCAGGAATTTTACGCAGTATCAAACCACATTTAAACAAGCAGGCCGTGATTACGGATGCAGGCAGCACCAAGGGTGACGTTTTAAGCTGCGCCAAAGAAATTTTAGGTGAACAATTTAACCAGTTTGTCGGCGGTCACCCGATTGCGGGTGCGGAGAAAAGTGGCGTAAGTGCAGCAAATTCTGACTTATTTTTAGGCAAAAATGTTGTTTTAACGCCTGCCCTAGAGACCAATATCCATGCGGTTACTGGCGTTACTCAACTATGGAAAGCTTGTGGTGCAAAAGTAAGTGAAATGACCGCAGAAAATCATGATAGTATTTTTGCTGCCGTGAGCCATTTGCCGCATTTGCTGGCGTTTGCGCTAGTGGACGACATTGCCTCACGCCCCAACGCAGCTCAATTATTTAGCTTTGCCGCCAGCGGTTTTAGAGATTTTACGCGCATTGCCGGCAGTAGCCCGGAAATGTGGCGCGACATTAGCTTGGCGAATAAAACCGCTTTATTGAGCGAATTAACTGCTTACCAAGATGAATTATCTCAATTAAAAAAATTGCTTACCAACAAAGATGGCGCGGGCTTACAAGCCTTGTTTGAGCGCGCCAGTGTGGCGCGTAACGCTTGGGCAAGCTCCAAAAAATAATCTAAGTAAATTTAAGAAACATAAATGGAACAACTCACTCTCCCGGCCGCTAACCACGTTGAAGGCAGTATTAAGCTACCTGGCTCGAAAAGCATTTCAAACCGCACGCTCCTACTAGCAGCACTGGCTAACGGCGTAGCAGAAATTCACGATTTATTGGTTTCTGATGACACTGCAAGAATGCTGGATGCGCTCGAAAAATTAGGGATAAAGTTAGAAAAACTGAACGAAACTGACTGGCGCGTCCACGGTTGTGGCGGCAACTTTCCTAACAAAAATGTCGAACTTTTTCTTGGCAATGCGGGCACCGCTTTTAGACCACTCACCGCCGCGCTGGCCTTATCTGGTGGACATTACACTCTTAGCGGCGTACCACGCATGCACGAACGTCCGATTGGCGATTTAGTTGATGCCTTGCGGCAAATAGGGACGAATATTGAATATTTAGAAAATGAAGGTTTTCCACCGCTCAAAATCTCGCCCGCAAAAATTAACGTCAGCAAACCAATTCAAATTCGCGGCGATGTTTCCAGTCAGTTTTTGACGGCGCTACTCATGGCACTGCCGTTGACCGGAAAGCAAGCAACCATCGAGGTTGTAGGTGAGTTGATCTCTAAGCCTTACATTGAAATTACACTCAACTTAATGGAAAAGTTCGGCGTGAAGGTGCAACGTGAAGGATGGCAAAGATTTACAATTAGCGCCAACAGCCAATATCAAAGTCCTGGACGCTATTATGTTGAAGGTGACGCTTCAAGTGCCTCCTATTTCCTAGCTGCAGGTGCGGTAGGTAGTGGGCCAGTGCGCGTTCTAGGTATGAATAGATACAGCATCCAGGGGGATGTAAATTTTACTAGTCCTCTAGGGCTACAACCCAACCAGAGCTTGGTCGATCCTAAACAGTTAACCTATATGGGAGCCAATATTAGCTGGGGTAATAACTGGACAGAGTGTAGTGCACCACCAAGCGGCACAAAGCTAAAGGCCATAGATTACGATTGCAATCATATTCCGGATGCGGCCATGACCTTGGCAGTACTGGCTTTGTTCGCCGAAGGTACAACCACTTTACGTAATATCGCCAGCTGGCGCGTGAAGGAAACCGACCGCATCGCCGCGATGGCGACCGAATTGCGTAAAGTCGGCGCAGTTGTGGAGGAGGGCGCGGATTACATCAAAATCACACCGCCTGCCAAACTCACACCCAACGCGGTGATCGATACCTACGACGACCACCGCATGGCGATGTGCTTCTCGCTGGTGTGCTTGGGCGGCGTGCCGGTGACGATTAACGACCCCAACTGCGTAGCCAAAACCTTCCCCAATTATTTTGAAGAGTTCGCCAAAATTGTCAGCTAATCCAGACATTTCTGTGATTGCCCCGGTTATCACCATTGATGGCCCTTCTGCCAGCGGCAAAGGCACGGTGGCGCAACTAGTGTCGGAAAAACTTGGTTTTCATTACTTGGATTCCGGTGCGCTGTATCGCATCGTCGCGTTGGCCGCGCAACAAAATAATATCGCTTGGGATGCTGCTGAAGCGCTTGGCAAGTTGGCAGAATCGCTCAATATCAGCTTTAAAAATGGTGAAGTTTATTTGGGGGAAACCAACATCACCGAAGCGGTGCGCAGCGAGGAAATAAGCCGTGGCGCGTCCGAAGTCGCCATTCACCCGCAAGTACGCAACGCACTATTTGCTTTGCAACAAAGCTTTCGCAAAGCGCCCGGCTTGGTGGCCGATGGTCGTGATATGGGCTCAGTCGTATTTACCGACGCAAAACTCAAAATTTTTCTTACTGCAAGTGTGGAAGTGCGTGCTGAGCGGCGTCACCAGCAGTATTTAGGCAAAGGTTTAATGGCCGATTTCGCGCAAATTTTGCACGATTTGCAACAGCGCGATTTGCGCGATAGCAGGCGTAGTGCTTCGCCTCTCATTCAAACACCAGATGCTGTGCCTTTGGACACGACCAATCGCAACATTCAACAAACCGTGGAATTTGTTCTCACAGCGTATAAAAATATTTTGCAAAATTAATATAATATTTGCATAAAAATGTTTTAAGTCATTGAACATAAGCTATTTTTTGTGTAATATGCACGGTTCGTGTTATGCTTTTGACTTAATTTTCAGGCCGCGTAACTTTTAATTAACTACCCCACTGCTAGGTGGGAAACTTTAGGTAACTTTTTTTAATGGCTTCTACTTCTAAATCAACTCCATCATCTTCAATGGAATCTTTTGCTGCACTGTTTGAAGAAAGTTTAGCGCGTCAAGAAATGCGTTCTGGCGAGGTAATCACCGCCGAAGTAATCTCAATCGATAGCGACCACGTCATTGTGAACGCTGGTCTAAAATCTGAAAGCGTAATCGACGCTAACGAATTCAAAAACGCCACTGGCGAAATCGAAGTTGCTGTGGGCGACTTTGTAAAAGTATGTATCGAAAAATTGGAAGATGGTTTTGGCTCTACCCAACTTTCTCGCGAAAAAGCGAAGAAAATGGAAGCTTGGCTTGATTTGGAAGACGCAATGAACGAAGGCCGCGTAGTTAAAGGCTTTGTAAGCGGCAAGGTAAAGGGTGGCTTACGCGTTTCAGTCAACGGCATTATGGCGTTCTTGCCTGGCTCATTGGTGGATGTGCGCCCAGTAAAAGACACTACGCCATTCGAAAATAAAGAGTGGGATTTTAAAGTAATTAAATTAGACCGTAAACGTAATAACATAGTAGTATCCCGTCGTGCCGTGATGGAGGTAAGCGCTGGTGCAGATCGCGAAGCACTAATGGGCACGCTGACAGAAGGCGCAACTGTTAAAGGCATTGTGAAAAACATCACCGATTACGGCGCATTTGTGGATTTAGGTGGTATTGATGGCTTGTTACATATTACCGACTTGGCTTGGCGCCGTGTAAAACACCCTTCTGAGGTGTTAACTGTTGGCGAAGAAGTTGAAGCAAAAATCTTAAAATTCGATCAAGAAAAAAATCGTGTTTCTCTTGGCATTAAACAATTAGGCGATGACCCTTGGGTGGCCTTAACTCGCCGTTACCCAGTAAGCACACGCTTGTTCGGCAAGGTGTCTAACATTACCGATTACGGCGCGTTTGTTGAAGTTGAGCCAGGTATTGAAGGCTTAGTACACGTTTCAGAAATGGATTGGACCAACAAAAACATTCACCCAGGTAAAATTGCACAATTAGGTGATGAAGTTGAAGTAATGATTTTGGAAATTGACGAAGAACGTCGTCGTTTATCACTGGGCATGAAGCAATGTAAAGCAAATCCATGGGATGATTTCTCTGCAACGCATCATAAAGGCGACAAAGTGGCTGGTCAAATTAAATCCATTACCGACTTTGGCGTGTTTATTGGCTTGCCAGGCGGCATTGATGGTTTAGTGCATTTATCTGATTTATCTTGGACACAAACTGGCGAAGAAGCGATTCGTAACTTCAAAAAAGGG
>JANYGD010000131.1 GCA_025359405.1 Methylotenera sp.
CATCAACATATCGAGTTGATTGCTTCAGAGAATTACACCAGCCCCGCGGTGATGGAAGCGCAAGGCTCGCAACTCACCAATAAATATGCTGAAGGCTACCCCGGTAAGCGCTTTTATGGTGGCTGCGAGTATGTAGACCAAGTTGAACAGCTGGCAATTGATCGCCTGAAGTCATTATATGGCGCGGAATATGTCAATGTGCAACCACATTCCGGCTCGCAGGCCAATCAAGCCGTGTATTTTAGTATTTTAAAACCAGGTGACACCGTGATGGGTATGAACCTAGGCCATGGTGGGCATTTAACGCACGGCTCACCCGCTAATTTATCAGGCAAATTGTTCCATATTGTCGCCTACGGTTTGAATGAAAAAGAAGAAATTGATTACGATGAAATGGAACGGATTGCGACAGAAACCAAGCCAAAACTTTTAATCGGCGGGGCGAGTGCTTATGCGCTGCGCTTTGATTGGGCGCGTATGGCGGAAATCGCCAAAAAAGTCGGCGCGTATTTCATGGTGGATATGGCGCACTATTCTGGCTTAATTGCGGCGGGCGTTTACCCGAACCCAGTGCCGCATGCAGATTTTGTCACTTCAACCACGCACAAAACCCTACGTGGACCGCGCGGTGGCATTATTTTGGCCAAAGCAGAATTTGAAAAATCGCTCAATTCGACCGTGTTTCCTGCCTTACAAGGTGGGCCACTCATGCATGTGATTGCCGCGAAAGCCACCGCCTTTTTAGAGGCTGGGCAACCTGAGTTTAAAACCTATCAAAACCAAGTGCTTAAAAATGCAGTTGTATTGGCTGAAACGCTTACAGCGCGGGGTTTGCGCATTATTTCTGGCCGCACCGAATCGCATATGTTCATGGTAGATTTACGTCCTAAAAACTTAACTGGTAAAGCTGCGGATGCGGCACTGGGCTTGGCACATATTACCGTGAATAAAAACGCCATTCCGAATGACCCAGAAAGCCCGTTTGTGACTTCTGGTATCCGCATTGGCTCGCCAGCCATTACCACGCGTGGCTTTAAAGAAGAAGAAGCGAAACAAGTTGCTAATTTAATCGCTGATGTGTTGGATAATCCGACCGACGAAGCGGTGATTGCAGCGACCAAAGCCAAAGTGCATGCGCTCACTGCGCGCTTTCCTGTTTACGGAGCATAGTAGCTTTGAAATGTCCTTTTTGTAGTGATGCCGATACCCAGGTGATAGACTCGCGCGTCAATGACGAAGGCGATTCTATTCGCCGTCGGCGCAAATGTAGTGCTTGTGATAAGCGTTTTACTACTTATGAGACAGCCGAATTGCATTTGCCACAAGTGGTTAAAACCAATGGCACGCGCGAGGAATTTAATCGCGAAAAACTGCGTCTTTCATTCACTCGCGCGCTTCACAAACGTCCAGTGCCGACCGAATATGTAGACAGGGCGCTGGATCATATTGTGCAAAGAGTGCTGAGCTTGGGTTCGCGTGAAATTCTCGCGCGTGATTTGGGTGAAAGCGTGATGCAAGAACTTAAACTCATGGATAAAGTCGCCTATATTCGCTTTGCTTCGGTATATCGCAGTTTTTCTGACGTGGATGATTTCCACGACGCTATTCGCGATTTATAAAGCCAAATGGCATTTAGCGCCAACGACCATCTCTACATGACACGCGCTCTGCAGCTGGCGGAGCAAGGTCTAACCAGCACCATGCCGAATCCGCGTGTGGGTTGTGTGATTGTGAAAGATGGCAAAATAGTGGGCGAGGGCGCACATTTAAAAGCGGGCAAGCCACATGCCGAAGTGTTTGCACTTAAACAAGCAGGCATGCAAGCAAAAGGCGCAACTTTATATGTAACACTAGAGCCGTGTAGTCACACAGGCCGCACCCCGCCGTGCTCACGGGCCATTATTGATGCGGGTATCACGAAAGTCATTGCGGCGATGCAAGACCCGAACCCGCAAGTTTCTGGCAGCGGTCTAGTATATTTGCAATCTCACAATATTAAAGTTACAACGGGCTTAATGGAAAGCCAAGCACGCGAACTTAACTCGGGTTTCATCTCGCGCATGACGCGTCAATCGCCTTTTGTGCGCAGTAAAATCGCTGCCAGTTTAGATGGTAAAACCGCACTGAATAACGGCGCAAGCCAATGGATAACAGGCGAAGCGGCAAGGCTAGATGTGCAACATTGGCGCGCTCGTTCGTGTGCAATTTTAACGGGATCAGGCACCGTGCTGAAAGATGACCCGAGCATGACAGTGCGCGAGTTGAAAATTGAAAGGCAGCCGCTCAAAGTGATTGTGGACAGCCAACTACAAACGCCAATTGATGCAAAAATCCTACAAGGCGGCAATGTGCTGATTGCGTTTGCGGTGAATAAACGAAATAAAGTCAAGCAGTTATTAAAAGCTGGCGCTGAGTTACTTTGCATTCCCAACGATGACGGAAAAGTATGCTTAAAAACGCTGTTAAGCCACCTTGCAAGCCGCGAAATCAATGAGGTGCTAGTTGAAGCTGGCGAAGGTTTGAATGGCGCGTTGATGGCGCAAAATCTGATTGATGAGCTATTAATTTACTACGCGCCAAAACTCATGGGTAATGCAGCAAAAAACATGTTCGCCATGCCTGAATTTACTGCGATGAATCAAGCTATAACGCTGGATATTTTGGATGTGCGTCAATGCGGCGCAGATATTCGGTTGCGCGCCAAATGTTAATTGACACGCATTGCCACTTAGACGCGGCAGAGTTTGATGCAGATAGAGACGAAGTAGCGGCAACCGCGTTGAATTCAGGTGTTGGTGTGATAGTTATTCCCGCAGTCGCACGCGAAAATTTTCAGCAAGTCATTGATTTATCTAATAAATATGCACAATGTAAGTTTGCTTTGGGCATTCATCCCATGTATGTTGATAACGCGCAGCC
>JANYGD010000137.1 GCA_025359405.1 Methylotenera sp.
AAGCACGGCATCGGTCGTTTAGATTTGGTAGAAAATCGCTATGTAGGCATGAAGTCGCGTGGTTGTTACGAAACGCCAGGCGGCACCATTATGCTCAAAGCCCATCGGGCGATTGAATCGCTCACATTGGACAGAGAAGTCGCGCATTTGAAAGACGATTTGATGCCGCGATATGCCAGCATGATTTATAACGGCTATTGGTGGAGTCCAGAAAGATTGGCGCTGCAAACTTTGATTGACCATACGCAAGCAACCGTCAATGGCTGGGTGCGGCTGAAACTTTACAAAGGCAACGTGATTGTGGCTGGGCGGGATAGCAAAACGGATTCGTTATTCGATTCATCCATAGCAACGTTTGAAGATGATGCCGGCGCATACGACCAAAAGGACGCGGGCGGATTTATTAAGCTCAATGCGCTTAGAATGCGCATTGCAGCCAATTTGAAGAACAGAAAAAAGTAACTATTTTAGAGGATTAATTTTATGGCACAGTTTGATAATGTAAGCGTGAAGAAAAAAGCCAATGTGTATTTTGAGGGCAAATGTATAAGCCACACCGTGTTGTTGCCCAATGGCACGCGTAGCACGATAGGTGTGATTTTCCCAAGCTCGCTCACTTTCAACACCGCGGCGCCTGAGTTGATGGAAATCAATTTAGGCAGCTGTAAAGTGCGTCTTAAGGGCGAAGAGGCTTGGAAAACCTACAATGCAGGTGAGAAATTTACTGTGCCTGGTAATTCGAGTTTTGACATTGAAGTGACTGAAATGTTGGATTATGTTTGTCACTTTGAGTAGGAGCTAAAAATGCCTTCTTTTGATATTTCATCTGAAGTTGATATGGTCGCATTAAAAAACGCGATTGATATTGCGGGCAAGCAAATCGCCAATCGATATGATTTTAAAGGCACTTCGGCCAAGGTGGAACTGAACGAAAAAGACAGTTTGATCACTTTGTATGGCGATAACGATTTTCAGCTCGACCAAATTAAAGATATTTTGTTGCCAGGCATGGAAAAAAAAGAACCTGATTCTACCAAGCGACTCGAACACAAAGATGTGCAAAAAGTAGGTGGCAACAAAGTTAAGCAAGAGCTGAAAATTAAAGCTGGTATTGATGCTGAGTTGGCGAAAAAAATCGTCAAATTACTTAAAGATACAGGTTTGAAAGTGCAAGCCAGTATTCAAGGTGACACCGTGCGGGTGCAAGGTGCCAAGCGTGATGTGTTGCAAGAGGCGATAGCATTTTGCAAGAAAAGTGTGACGGATTTCCCGTTGCAGTTTGGCAATTTTAGAGACTAGTAGTTTTATGGCAAAAACGCTTTACGATAAATTGTTCGATAGCCACGTAGTTGCCGAGGAAAACGGCACCGCGTTGATTTATATCGACCGTCATTTGGTGCATGAAGTCACCAGCCCGCAAGCATTTGAGGGCCTGAAATTGGCAAATCGTAAGGTTTGGCGCGTGAATTCAATCTTGGCCGTGCCAGATCATAACGTGCCGACTACGGACAGAAGCACCGGTGTGGCAGGCATTGCAGACCCAATCTCGCGCTTGCAAGTGCAAACTTTAGATGACAATTGCGTTGAGCATGGCGTCACCGAGTTTAAAATGAACGATTTGCGTCAAGGCATTGTGCACGTCATCGGCCCAGAGCAAGGTGCGACTTTGCCTGGCATGACCGTGGTATGCGGAGACTCACACACCAGTACCCACGGCGCATTTGGAGCGTTGGCACATGGAATCGGCACCTCCGAAGTCGAACATGTGTTGGCGACACAATGTTTGGTGCAGAAAAAATCAAAATCTATGCAAGTGTTAGTAGAGGGTGTATTAGGTAAGGGCGTGACGGCAAAAGACATTGCTTTGGCAGTCATTGGCAGGATAGGCACTGCAGGCGGCACTGGCTACGCTATTGAGTTTGCGGGTTCGGCGATTCGTGCTTTAAGCATGGAAGGTCGCATGACTTTATGCAATATGACGATTGAAGCGGGCGCGCGCGCGGGCATGATTGCGGTGGATGACACGACGATTGATTACATTAAAGGCCGTCCGTTTGCGCCAAAAGCCGTGCAGTGGGATGCCGCAGTGACATATTGGCGCACTTTGCATAGTGACGACGGCGCAAAATTTGACGCGGTAGTGACTTTAAAAGCTGAAGAGATTCAACCACAAGTCACTTGGGGTACATCGCCGGAAATGGTGGTGAGCGTGGATGGCAAAGTACCGAGCTTGGACTTGGCAAAAAATGAGGTGCAACGCGCCGATTGGGAGCGCGCCTATACTTATATGGGATTGCAAGCCAACACGCCGATTAATGAAATTAATATCGACAAAGTATTTATTGGAAGCTGCACCAACTCGCGCATTGAGGATTTACGCGCGGCTTCGATTATTGTTAAGGGTAAGCATATTGCGCCGAATATAAAGTTGGCGTTAGTCGTACCGGGCT
Source organism: Methylotenera sp. (assembly GCA_025359405.1). Lineage (GTDB taxonomy): Bacteria > Pseudomonadota > Gammaproteobacteria > Burkholderiales > Methylophilaceae > Methylotenera_A. The sequence continues at coordinate 2,451 of JANYGD010000137.1, forward strand.
CAGGTTTGGTGAAAGCACAAGCAGAGCAAGAAGGCTTGGATAAAATTTTTATCGCAGCAGGCTTTGAATGGCGCGAACCAGGTTGCAGTATGTGCTTGGCGATGAATGCGGATAAATTAGCGCCAGGAGAACGTTGCGCCTCAACCAGCAACCGTAATTTTGAAGGTCGCCAAGGCCAAGGTGGACGTACGCATTTAGTAAGCCCGCAAATGGCAGCAGCAGCAGCTGTAGCAGGCCATTTTGTAGACGTAAGAACATTTAATTAAAAGGAGTTTTTAGATTGAGAATATTATTTATATTATTGACTTTGAGCTTTGTGTTAAGCGCTTGCAACACGGTGCACGGCATGGGTCAAGACATCGAAAAAGCGGGCGAAGCTGTTAAAAAATCGACGCAGTGATTTAAGAATATAAAACTATGCAAGCTTTTACTAAATTAACTGGCTCAGTTGCGCCGCTTGATCGTGCTAATGTGGATACGGATGCGATTATTCCAAAGCAATTTTTGAAATCAATTAAACGTTCAGGCTTCGGTGTCAACGCGTTTGATGAATGGCGTTATCTTGACCACGGCGAGCCGGGCATGGATAACAGCAAGCGTAAGCTGAACCCAGACTTTGTGTTGAATCAAGCACGTTATCAGGGTGCAAGCATTTTGCTTACACGCGAGAATTTTGGTTGCGGTTCAAGTCGCGAGCACGCACCGTGGGCCTTGGAAGACTTTGGTTTTAAGGCCATTATTGCCTCAAGCTTCGCTGATATTTTCTACAACAATTGTTTTAAAAACGGCATGTTGCCCATTGTG
>JANYGD010000008.1 GCA_025359405.1 Methylotenera sp.
GTGGTAAAACTGACGCAAAAAAATGGCGTTTGGTCTGCGCCAAAACCCTTTATCAGCAAGCTTCCCAGCGGCGGCCACACACTCAAAACCATCAAAATTGGGCCAGATAATTTTCTCTACATCAATGTTGGATCAAGCTGCAACGTATGTGTGGAAGACGACCCCACGCGCGCGACCATTCTACGCTACACGCTAGAAGGCAAGCCAGCTGGTGGTCTGGAAGTGGTGGGACGACACACATTGGCGCCAATTTGGGCAACTGGCTTACGCAATTCTCAAGGCTTTGCCTGGCACCCAAAAACGGGTAGCATGTTCGCCACCAACGATGGCGCGGATATGCGCTCGGACAAGAAAAACGGCAAGGTGAATGATGAAATTCCGCCCGAACATTTGAACAAAATAGAACCTGGCAAAAACTACGGTTGGCCGCACTGCTGGGGCGAGCCCAATAATTTAAAAAACCAAGTTGAAGACCCAAATTTTATTAGCAGTGATAATTTCTGCAAAAGTACCACGCCGCCCGCCATCACCTTCACTTCGCACTCCACACCTATTGGCGTGACGTTTTTAGATAAAACCAATTTTCCAGCCGAATACAAAAACGATGCCATTGTCGCGCTACACGGCTCTTGGAACCGCGCGCAATTAAGCGGTTATAAACTGGTGCGCGTGAAATTTAATGGCGAAACACCTGTCGAAGTAGTTGATTTCGCAACCGGCTGGCTCAATAATAACGAAGCATGGGGGCGACCTGTGGACGTGATTGCTGGGCCAGATGGCGCGCTGTACGTCTCTGACGACCGCGCCGGCTATATTTATCGCATCAGCTACAAAAACTAAAGGTCACATTATGTTCAAATTTATATTTTCACTAATTGCTGGTTTGCTCATATCTTCAACCGCGCTTGCTGAAAAACTACCTGGCAATATCACGATACACATTGCCAAAAGACATTACGAGCACCCAGTGCGCTTACTACATCCTTATTTGGATGTTTGGCACATGAAAGGGCCTCTGGCCGAGAAAGTCGCGCTTAAAACACTACCCAAATACTTTGCTAACGTGAGCATGTGCGCCAATAGCAGCAATGCAGATGTGGTGCTGTTGCTAGAGCCGCAGATGTTTTACAATGCCCAGCTACGTGTGTTTCATGCAGAATTTATTGTGAAGGCTTTCACCAATAGCATGGAGCCAATCACCACCATTAAAAAACAAGCGCAACAAATTGGCGATCTTGGCATAAAACCCGAGTTTTACATGGAAAAAGCCTACACCAAGGCCATGGATAAAGTGATTAAGCAACTTATTGTGGATAAAGCGTTTTTAGACACGCTGAACAAAAACCCGCCAAATAACGCCGAAACCTTATGCAGCGTACTTGACGACTTGCCCGTAAGCAAGATTTACTACTAGGATTTATTACCAAAGGATGCAGAAGCAATGAAAAACATATTTCTAATCAGATTTTTAATTTTAAGCACGGCAATCGCCACAGCAAGTTGTGCCAACAAATTGGAAAGTTCGCAAGCAAGCAATATTGCTCGCCAAAAGGTTACCGGCTTAAAAACGCCAGAATCCGTCGTGCAAGCTAAAGATGGACGTATTTTCGTCTCCGAAATTGGCGAATTTGGTAAAGATGGCGATGGTCAAATCACCGTCATCGATGCAAACAGCAAAGCCTCAGTTTTCGCCAATGGCTTGGATGACCCGAAAGGCTTGAAGATTATCGGCGATAATTTGTACGTAGCCGATAAAACTAAAGTGATGAAAATCTCGCTGGCCGACAGAAAAACCAGCGTGTTTGCGGCTGCCAGCGCATTCCCCGCCACACCACAATTTTTGAACGACTTAGAAGCGGATCCGCAAGGCAATTTGTATGTAAGTGATAGCGGTGACATTATGGGCACCGGCAAAGGCGGCGCGATTTACAAAATCGACGCCAGCGGAAAAGTGACGCTGCTCATCGACGGCAAGCAAGATGCGCGCGTGATGGCACCCAACGGCTTGCTGGCCGACGACACGGGCAACGTGTTGATTTATGTAGATTTCACCTCCGGCGTACTGTATAGCTACAATCAGCAAACAAAAGCGCTTGCAGACATTGCCGAAGGCTTTGGCGGCGGCGATGGCTTATTGCATCACTCTAACGGAACCATGTACGTCAGCGATTGGAAAACTGGCAAAGTGTTTAGTGTGAGCACCAAAGGTGATGTGAAACTGTTCAAAGACGGCTATCAATCGGCCGCTGATATTGGCATTACCCGAGATGAAAAATATTTGATGGTGCCAGATATGAAAGCAGGCAAGCTGGATTTCATTCCGCTCAAATAATTGCAAGAACTACGTCAATCAGCCTTAATTTGGCTTTGTGAATGCGATACCGTAGGCAAAGCCGCTGGCGTTTTAGCTTTAGGTAAAAACATAAATTTAAGCATCGCTGCAAGCCAATATTTATACGCCTCCCAAGATAAATATGGTTCCATTCCTGGCCGCCCCGCGAAGCCAGAATTAGTGTCCCCACTTGAAGTTGGCAAGCGCTCTATGCGTACGCTTGAAGGTCGCGCAGCCTTGGTCCATGCCCTCGCCCACATTGAATTTAACGCCATTAATTTGGCGTTAGACGCGATTTGGCGATTTGGAAATATGCCCGAAAATTACTATCGCGATTGGCTGAAAGTAGCGGCGGAAGAAGCGTATCATTTTTCGCTTTTAAACGCGCATCTACAAACTTTAGGATTCACTTACGGAGATTTTAACGGTCACAACAGCTTGTGGGAAATGGTTGATAGAACCAAAGATGACGTACTTGCCCGCATGGCTTTAGTGCCGCGCACCATGGAAGCACGCGGGCTTGACGCGACACCATCGACACGCAACAAATTTGTGCAAGTAGGTGACTTAGCAATGGCTAAAATTCTCGATATTATTTTGCGCGATGAAATTGGCCATGTGGCGATTGGCAACCACTGGTTTAATTGGCTTTGCGCACAACGTGGCTTAGAACCGATTGCGACTTTTGAACACTTATGCCAGCAATACCGTGCACCAAAATTACGCCCACCATTTAACCTAGAGGCTAGACGCCAAGCGGGTTTCAGCGAGGCAGAATTAGCTTTACTCTAAACATTACTGTCATTTCGTGCTTGACACGGAATCTAGCAAAAAGATGCTGAATCAAGTTCAGCATGACAGACATCAAGCTGTAAACAAATTAATCACGCCATCTAACCCTGAATGATTCAGCGCGTAAGTCGCTTGTTGCTGCACAATTGGCTTGGCATGATAAGCCACGCCCACGGTAGCAGCAGACATCATTTTCAGGTCATTTGCGCCATCACCAATGCCGATGGTTTGGTCAGGTTTCAAGCCCAATTTATCACGCAGTTTTACTAACTCTTGCGCTTTGCGTTCGGCATCAACAATGTCACCCAAAATATTACCTGTGAGTTTGCCATTGATAATTTCAAATGTATTCGATACCGCATAATCTAAGCCCAGCATGGTTTTAACGTGGTTTGCAAACATGGTAAAGCCGCCCGAAACCACCATAGTCTTAATGTTATGCAATTTGCAGGCAGCAATCCATTCGTGCGCACCAGGGTTGGCTTGCAGGCGTTCGTCGATGACTCTTTGCAAGGCGGATTCGGGTAAGTCTGCCAGCAAGGCCACGCGCTTTTTCAAGCTGCTAGCAAAATCTAATTCACCGCGCATTGCAGCCTCAGTAATCGCCGAAATTTGTGGTTTTAGGTTCATCATATCGGCGATTTCGTCGATGCATTCAATATTAATCAACGTCGAATCCATGTCCATCACGCACAAGCCAAAGTGCCTTAAACGCTGAGCATCTGGCACTAGCGCGCAATCAATTTTTTGCTCGGCACAGAACGTTTTAACATCGGTAACATCTGACTGTTGCGTGGGCAAATAATAGGCGTGCTCGGCAATTTGCATAAACTGCGCGCTACCGCCAATAATGCGGTGAATATGGGTGAGATGCGCCATGCTGATGGCACAGCCTTGAACAACTAAACGCATGAGATGCCCAAATAAATGTAAATCGAAATTATAGCAGGTACGCCCAGTGCGCCAAAAATAAACTAAAGTCATCTTTATTATTTCATATTTGGGTGCTATGATTTTTACATTCCAGCTTTAACTTTTATCTATCACGGAAAACAAAAAATGAAATCCGCACCAAAAGATTCTCCCTCATCAAACCTCGCTTGGTTAAACTTGCCCAACATGCCCGCGCCTATTAAAGCCTTATTTGCGGGCTATTTATTGGTGATTGGCGT
>JANYGD010000014.1 GCA_025359405.1 Methylotenera sp.
CAACTTTCACCATTTAACGCAGGTCGAAAAATTCAGTTTTCAGCAGGTTCTCTGTTAGGTAAAGCATGTTTAGAAAAATTCTAGCCCAACTTTTATTTTCTTATTTATTATTAATAAATTCAAATAGTTATGCTGCAAATATCATCACAGCAGCACGTGTGTGGCCTGCGCAGGAATATACACGTATCGCGTTGGAATCTGCCACCCCCCTAAAATATCAACTTCTCATTTTAAAGAATCCCGATAGATTAGTTTTAGACGTTGAAGATATAGAGCTCACCAATGTTTTGCAGACGCTTTCGGACAAAATTCTGTCGAGCGATCCTTACATTAAGCAGGTGCGCGTGGCTAAATATAAACCAGGTGTGGTGCGCATTGCCATTGATTTAAAAGGCGAAGTGAAATCTAACTTATTCGCGCTGGCACCTGCGGGGGATTATAAAAATCGCCTCGTGTTAGATATTTATCCGCTACAAGACGAATTAATGACCATGCTCGATAAGAAATTGAACAAACCTGAGCCTGCGAATACCGAACCTGGCCCCAAGCCAGTCGTAGAGCTATTGCCGTCAATTCCGCCTGCGCCTGATGAGCCTGTAGTTGAGGCACCTGCCGTGCCGCCTGAAGCAAATAAACCCGAAGCGCCTATTCCAAATAAAGATGACGAGCGTTTAATCACCATCGCCATTGATGCTGGGCACGGTGGCGAAGACCCGGGTGCGCGTGGCGCCAATGGTAGTCGCGAGAAGGACATCACCTTGATTATTGCTAAAAAACTGAAAGAGAAAATTGACGCAGAATCCAATATGCGTGGCATGTTAACGCGTGATGGCGATTATTTTGTACCACTGGGTACGCGTGTTGTTAAAGCGCGCAAATTTAAGGCCGATTTATTCGTTTCGATTCATGCCGATGCCTTTACCAACCAATCTGCGCGCGGCTCTTCAGTATTCGCGCTGTCAGAAAAAGGCGCTACCAGCGCCAGCGCGCGCTATTTGGCTAAGAAAGAAAACGAATCCGATTTAATTGGCGGCGTAAGCTTGGATGACAAAGATCCAGTACTTGCCAAAACTTTGCTCGATTTATCGCAAGCTGCGACGATTAACGATAGCCTGAAGCTTGGCAAGGCCGTGCTGGGCAATATTGGCGAGATTAATAGTTTGCATACCCGGCGAGTGGAGCAAGCCGCTTTTGCAGTGCTAAAATCGCCAGATATCCCGTCGATATTGGTTGAGACGGCATTTATCAGCAATCCGGATGAAGAGCGCAAACTCAATGATGAAGCTTATCAAGATAAACTGGTCAGCTCAATTTTAAGCGGCATCAAAAAATATTTCGCCAGCAATCCTGCGCTTGCAAAAGCCAAAGTGGCTAAAGAGTAGGATGCGTTTCAATTAAGCTTAATCGCTAAGAACTCGGCGCAAAACAGGTAGAATAGTGCCTATGCGCATACAACTTTTACCCGACCAACTCATCAGTCAAATCGCTGCTGGCGAAGTGGTAGAACGTCCCGCTTCTGCGCTCAAAGAGTTGCTAGAGAACAGCTTGGATGCAGGTGCCAGCGATATTCAAGTTTCGCTTTTGCAGGGTGGCGTTAAGCAGCTAAAAGTGGCGGATAATGGCGCTGGCATTGCGCAAGACGATTTAGCCATGGCACTTACACGCCACGCGACCAGCAAAATTGCTACCCTAGAAGATTTAGAATCTGTCGCCAGCTTGGGTTTTCGTGGTGAGGCATTAGCAAGCATTGCCTCGGTTTCGCGCACGCAGATTTCTAGTCGCGCTCTTGAAACAAAACACGCTTGGCGCATTGCCTCAGAAGGCAGTGAAATAGCCCCCCTCGAACCTACTGCGTTAGATGCAGGCACGATAGTTGAAGTCAACGATTTATATTTCAATACGCCGGCACGGCGCAAGTTTTTAAAAACCGAGGCGACCGAGTTTGGGCATTGCGAAGAAGCATTTAGCCGCGTCGCGCTTTCGCGCCCTGATGTGGCGTTTATACTGCAACACAATGGCAGGGTGCTTAGTCGTTATACTGCAAGTAAACCCACAAAAAGATTCAGCGAAGTATTAGGTGCTGAATTCGCCGCTGAAAGTATTAATATCGACGAACAAGCCGCAGGTTTAAGGCTGTGGGGCATGGCCGCCAAACCGACGTTTAACCGCAACAGTCGCGATACGCAATATGTGTATGTCAATGGCCGCTTTGTGCGCGATAAACTCATCTCCCACGCCATTCGCCAGGCCTATCAGGATGTGCTGCATCATGACCGCCATCCTGCATTTGTGCTGTTTTTGGAGCTAGACCCCAATTTAGTGGATGTGAACGTGCATCCAAGCAAAACCGAGGTGCGTTTTCGTGATGGCCAAGCCATTCACCGCTTTATTTTTCACGCGTTGCACAAAAATTTAGCCACGCCGACGGGTGTTTCAAACGCGGTCACCGCCAGCCAAGCCGCACACAATCCGTTTTACCCAACATATCAAGCGCAAATCAACTTAAGCGCGCAGCAAACACCGAACTTTTACGAAACCATGTTTGGTAATAATGGATTTGGAAATACTCAAAACAATTCAAGCAGCATCGGTCTGCAAGCCAATAGGGACGCGGGGGTATCTTTGGGAGGTTTTGATGATTCAAGTCAACAAAACGATTTTGCATCTCAAGATTTTGCGGCTGTAGATTTTCCGCTGGGCTTTGCAGTGGCGCAGATTCATGGCGTATATGTGCTGGCGCAGAATGCGCAGGGTTTGGTGGTGGTGGATATGCATGCCGCACATGAGCGCATCATGTACGAGAAGCTCAAGAGCGCACTCGAAACCAAGCAGGTTTCAATGCAGCCGCTGCTACTGCCTGTAAGCTTTAATGCGGATAGGCTAGAAGTCGCTACCGTCAATGAAGAACTGGCAAGCGGCGCAGATAATTTGCATCAACTGGGTTTCGATATTGCCGTACTGTCTCCGACCACACTGGCGGTGCGAGCCGTGCCCACCATGTTACAAAATGCCGATGTGGTGACTTTGGCGCGTGATGTACTGCGCGATTTGCGTGAATATGGTGCCAGCAGGGCGCTTACCGAGCGCCGTAACGAGCTGCTTGGCACCATGGCATGTCACGCAGCCGTCCGTGCCAATCGCAGCCTTACGGTGCAGGAAATGAATGCGCTACTGCGTGATATGGAAGCGACCGAGCGTAGCGGACAATGCAACCATGGCCGCCCAACGTGGTTTCAAGTTTCCATGAATGACTTGGATAAGATGTTTATGCGAGGTAAATAGGCCTTATGCAAGAATATGAAATCATCGATAAGATTTGTGCCGCCCGTAGACAATTGCAAGTTGCAATTTGGATGTTTTTTGAAAGAAAAGACCCAGTTGCTATACATACAATCACTTGGGCCGCATATCAAATACTCATAGATATATGCAAACAAAAAGGAATTCAAAGGGAAATTGAAGACTCCGAAGTACTTAAAGAGATGGGTAGGTTAAACGAAGTAATAACAGCAATTAGAAAACCGCATAATTTCTTTAAACATTCAGAAAATGATTCTGATGCTTCAATCAAATTTTTCCCTGACTCAAACTATCCTCTTCTAATGATGAGTTGTCAGTATTTTTTAAAGTTAACTGGTGACCTTTTTATAGAAGGAAAAGTATTTCAGTGTTGGTTCTGTCTTAAACATCCTGAGCGTGCTCCTGAGGCTTGGGGATTAATGTTAAATCAAGTTTCAAAAGCAATTAGCTTTAATGATTACGAGTTTTTTATTGAAATGCTTTCGAAAAATAAATAATAATTTTTAATGAAAAAAATAATTATTTTCTTAATGGGCCCCACCGCTAGCGGCAAGACCGGCGCGGCGGTAGAACTAGTTTGTAAGTTACCAGTCGAGTTGATTAGTGTCGATTCCGCGCTAGTATTCAAGGATATGAACATTGGTACCGCTAAGCCAGACGCAGAAACGTTAGCCAAAGCGCCGCATCATTTGATTGATATCATCGACCCAACACAAGCCTATTCGGCAGCGCAATTTCGAGCAGATGCCTTACGCTTGATGGCAGAGATTACCGCACGCGGCAAAGTGCCGGTGTTGGTCGGCGGGACGATGTTGTATTTTAAAGCGCTAGAAGGCGGCTTAAGCGGCTTACCAGAGGCGAACCAAGACATACGTGCCAAACTCGATGCAGAAGCGGCGAAAATAGGCTGGCCAGCCATGCACAGCAAACTTGCGAACATAGACCCAGCAACCGCGTCACGCTTGATGCCGAACGATATGCAGCGCATACAACGTGCTTTGGAAGTGCATGCGATTACGGGTAAAACCATGTCGCAGCTTTTTGCCGAGCAAACCAACGAAGCACTGCCTTATAAAGTGTTAAAAATCGCGTTGGTGCCAAGTGACAGAAAAGTGCTGCATGCGCGTATTGAAGCGCGCTTTGAGCAGATGCTAAAAAATGGTTTTGTGGATGAGGTGAGGGCGCTGATTGCCAAATACCCAAGTTTAACGTCAGAATCAACTTCTATGCGCTGCGTGGGTTACCGACAGGCACTTGAACACTTGAATGGTGACTTTGATTTGACTGAATTGCGCGATAGAGGCATTTTTGCCACACGCCAGTTGGCAAAAAGACAACTGACATGGCTGCGTGGCATGGATGATGTGCTTGAAATAGATTGCTTAAATTCCAAGTTAAATGAATTGATATTTAGTGAAATAAATCAATTTATTAAACAATATATTTAAAGTAGTTTATAAGTAATTTTTGATGCGATTGGCAGCTTCTAAGCATTCATCATACGAAGCCACCAGCGCCATACGAATGAAGTTTTTGCCTGGGTTGATGCCATGCGCCTCACGCGCTAAATAACTGCCTGGCAACACGGTAATATTGAGGTCACGATACAGCTTTATCGCCAGTTCTGTGTCACTTTCTTTACTTTTTGCCCATAAATAAAAGGCTGCATCTGGCATTTCCACCTCTAGCATGTTAGTTAGCATTGGGGTTACGGCTTTAAATTTCTTTGCATAAAGTTTGCGATTTTCAATCACGTGCGCTTCGTTGTTCCAAGCGGCGATAGAAGCCATTTGCACTGCGGGGCTCATCGCTGAGCCATGATAGGTGCGGTAGAGCAAGAATTTTGCGATTATGCTTGCATCGCCCGCCACAAAGCCAGAGCGCATACCGGGCACGTTGGAACGTTTGGAAAGTGAGCTGAAAATAATAAGATTTTTATAATCGCGACCAAGTTTGTGAGCGGCTTGTAGTGCCCCTAATGGCGGATTTTTCTCATCAAAATAAATCTCGGAATAACATTCGTCAGCGGCAATCACAAAGCCATATTTATCGGATAACTCAAACAGTGTTTTCCATTGTTCAAGACTCATCACCTTGCCAGATGGGTTGCCCGGGCTGCACACATACACCAACTGCGTGCGCTTAAGCACATCTACTGGCACGCTTTCAAAGTCCATCGCATGACCATTTTCAGGCAATGTATTTAAAAAATAGGGCTGAGCGCCGGCCAAAAACGCTGCGCCTTCGTAAATTTGGTAAAACGGATTAGGGGAAATAACGATTGAATTGAGTTTGCCGCTATCAACCACCACTTGCGCGATTGCAAATAAAGCCTCGCGGCTGCCAATCACAGGTAGAATCTCGGTCTCGGCATTTAGCAACGGAATGCCGTAACGGCGCGTTGCCCAATTAGCAATGGCCTCGCGCAGAGACAAAATACCTAGTGTTGTGGGATAAGTGGCAAGGCCGCTTAGATTATCAACCAGCGCGTCTTTAATAAGCTGCGGCGTGGCGTGTTTAGGCTCGCCAATCGATAAATTAATGGCAGAATAGGCGGCGTTTGGTGTCGTGCCTGCAAATAGCTCGCGCAGGCGCTGAAACGGGTAGGGTTGCAGTAAATTGAGATTTGGATTCATGGCGGTTATTATAATTTAGGAAGCATTGTGAGCAAAGGCAATAATAATTCTTTAGCGGTATTTGGTCTGCTGTTTGGCGCGTGCTTTTGGGGCACCGTGTGGTATTTCTATCGTGTTTTAGAAGCCGCGGGGGTGTCTGGCATCGCCTCCAGTTTTTATAGCTACGTCATTGCCGCCATTATGGCCGGTTTGATGTTTGCCAGGCATTGGCGTGGTATGTTCAACTTGCCTAAAGTGATAATTTGGTTGGGTTTAGTGGCTGGTTGGACCAATTTGAGCTACGTGCTGGCGGTGCTTGACGGCCACGTGATGCGCGTGATTTTGCTGTTTTATCTCTCACCGCTGTGGACGTTAATACTGGCGCATTTTTGGTTGCAGGAGCGCACCAACTTAAGGGGGCTGGCAGCGATATTTCTTGCGTTACTGGGCGCTTGGATCATGTTGTACAACCCAAGCGGGAAATTCGGATGGTTGCCGATTCCGCATTCTCAATCTGATTGGTATGCCTTGTCATCTGGCATGGGGTTTGCGCTCACCAACGTGATCACGCGCAAATCCAGCAATTTAAGCATACGCGCAAAATCATTTGCAGTTTGGCTGGGTGTTATTGTGGTCTCTTTGTTGTGCCTGCCATTATTTGGCGAAACACTGCCCATGCCTAGCGCGCTAACTGCCAATAACTGGCTCACATTGCTGCTGATTTCGTTTGTGCTGGTGTTTGGGACATGGTTAGTGCAATACGGCGTGACGCAAATCGAGGCAAATCGTGCCTCGGTGATATTTTTGTTCGAGCTGGTGGTGGCCGCAATCGCCTCGTATTATCTGGCGCACGAGGTAATGAGCTTGAACGAACGGATAGGCGGCAGCTTGATTATTGTGGCAGCGTTAATTGCTGCATTGAACCATCAGGACTAAATTAGCCACCAAAGCCGCCGGCTTGAGCTTCGGCAGCAAACCGCATTTTAAGCGATAAATCATTGCGAGAATCAGCGTTTGTCAATGCGTTTTCTTCATCAATTTTGCCGTTGCTAAATAATCTAAACAACGATTGATCAAACGTATTCATGCCAATATCGTTGTTATCGGCCATGATTTCTTTCATCTCGCCCAGTTTTTGTTTTTGAATCAGCTCGGCCATATACGGCGTATTAATCATGACCTCGACCGCGGCGACGCGTTTTTGCACTTTGCCTGGAATTAAACGCTGCGAAACAACCGCCACTAAATTCAGCGAAATGCCAAGCAGTAAGCCGTGTTTAGCCTCGGTAGGAAAGAATGAAATAATACGTTCTAGCGCCTGATTGGCGTTATTGGCGTGCAAAGTGGCTAAGCATAAATGGCCGGTTTCGGCATAAGTAAGCGCCTGTTGCATGCCTTCCATATCGCGCACCTCACCAATTAAAATCACGTCAGGTGCTTGGCGCATAGCGTTTTTTAAGGCGTTATTGAAAGAATGCGTGTCAATACCCACTTCGCGCTGGTCGACCACTGATTTTTTGTGTGTGTACACAAACTCAATCGGGTCTTCAATGGTGACAATATGGCCAGCCTCATTGGCGTTACGATAATCAATCATTGAGGCCAGCGTAGTAGATTTACCCGAGCCTGTCGAACCAACCACCAGCACTAGCCCGCGTTTGCGCATAATGAGATCGCGCAAAATAAGTGGCAAGCCCAGGGTTTCAAAATCTGGAATCTCGGTTTGAATATGGCGAATTACCATGCCCACTTCGCCGCGTTGCTTAAAAATATTGACGCGAAAACGGCCAATATCTTTGCGGCCTATAGCAAAATTACACTCAAGTGTAGATTCAAATTCCTCAATTTGTGCAGGACTCATAATCGAATAAGCAATTTCTTTGATCATGCCAGGCGTCATTTTTTGATTGTTGACTGGCATGGTATCGCCCTCAACTTCCATATGGATAGCCGCGCCGGTGCTAAAAAACAGGTCAGAGCCATTTTTTTCGGTCATAAATTTCAACACTGGGGTAATGTCAATTGCGGCCATAAGTTTTCCTGTCAGTCATTATTATTTTACTTTATCACATAATTTTGCCCAAATATGTAAATATTGCTGTTCTAAGTTGCGGGCAAATAATGTGGGCTTAAATAAAGCAGATTCTCCGACTTTTGAGCTAAGTTTTTGTTTTAATTGTTCCAGCTTATCTGGATTTTGTGTGAAATACAGCGCTTTTTTCTCATAATCATGTAATGAATTAGTAATTAACTCAGGCAAATGGATGCTTAATAATAAGCTTGTCGCAACCCTAGAGGCAAAAGTATTGCCTGTGCAAGTCAGCAGTGGCAAGCGCATAAATAATGCATCGCTGGCTGTAGTGTGAGCGTTGTAGGGCAGGGTATCTAGAAACAAGTCTGCATGAACATGTCGGGCAAGATGCTCAGCGATTGCCACACGTGGCGCAAAAATCAGCCGATTTATATTAATGTCCTCATTTTCAGCCTGACGTTGTAAATTGGCTTTTGCCCAAGGGTTGCATTCTAGTAGCCATAACACGCTGTTTGGTGCTTGTTTTAATAGGCGCATCCACACTGCAAAAACCTCAGACGTAATTTTAAAAGTTTGGTTAAAGCAGCAAAATACAAAACTATTTTTGGGCAAATTATTTGCAGTTTTAGTTGTACTTTTACCGATAGGGCGTTGGCTGTCGTTGGGTTGATAACAAGGCAAATACAGCAGCTTTTCGCTAAAATCGGCAGCGTTCGGCGCGATAGTTTTATCAGCCAGCAGGTAATCAAATAGAGACTCGCTAGCCAAATTTCCCACTATTTCACCCATGGTGCCAGGAAAGCCCAGCCAATTAATATGAATTGCTGCAGGTTTAAGTGCGACGATGCCAGTGCGGCTGCTTTGCGTGTAGCCGGTTAAATCGACCAAGATGTCAATTTCATCCTGATTGATTTTTTTTGTGGCCCCAATATCGTTTAGGTTTGTAATATCGATAAAGCGGTCAAACGCTTTTATTAGGCGCTTTCTAGCAGATGTTTTGTCATCTTTACCATAAGAATACGCTGTAATTTCAAATTGATTTCTATCGTGCTTTTCAATCAATTCTGTGATTAAAAATGCCAGCGGATGCAGCCTAAAATCGGCAGATAAATAACCAATTTTTAATTTTTTATCCTTACTTTTACTGGCCTGCAAACCAATATCTATGGGGTCTCTGGCAAGGTCTTTATAAAGTTGATTTGCCCAATTACTTGCGCAAGTTTTTTGTTCTTGCGCGGTAGTGCCAGGCATGGCCAAAAAGGCAAATGGGGAGATTTTCCCGCTTGGATAAATTTTCACTAAATCACGCAATTGCGCGATTTGTGCATCTAAATCTTGCCAATCGCAAATATGTTGCTTTTGATGCACCAAATGCGCCAGCGCGTGATGCAGATTGGGGTTGAGCTGCAAGGCTTTTTCATAACTGGCAATTGCTTTGTCAAGCATGCCGAGCTCGCGCTGCACATTGCCCAAATTGTTGTGCGCATCGGCATCGTTAGGCTCTAGTTGGATTGATTTCTTAAAGCTCTGTAACGCTGCTTGCGGCTTGCCCAGCTCGCGCTGCGCGTTGCCCAAATTATACCAATACACGGCGTTGCCAGGCTGGTGTTGCGTAATCTCTTCGAAACACGCTTCAGCTTGCGTAAAATTACCATTACGATGCGCTTGGTTACCAAGCTCCTGTAACGCGTAACATAAGGCTTTGCGCGCCTCGTTGTTTTTGTTGGATGCGCTTAAAATGCGTCTAAAATGGCCGGCCGCTTCTTCAAAACGTTGCAGTTCTACGCACAAATTTCCACACACAATTTGCAGACTTAACTCGCTTGGGTGCAAAGATAAAGCTTGCAGATAAAGTTGTAAAGCCAAACCAGCATTGCCCTCCAGCTTGGCTTGGTGCGCGTCAGCGAGTAATTGGTTCACATTTTGCATGGTGCTATTTTAATCGCAAATCAGGTTTAATCGAAAATTGAGTTCGCCAATTGCTTTAAACCCAATTCTCGCAATAAAAAACGGCTTGGGCTCATGCGGCTTGCCAGTTTATCATCTGTTGGTAACGCATTTTTGCAGATTAAGCTGGCGATAAGTTCGCCACAAATCGGCGCGGTTATCATGCCTTTAGAGCCATGCCCAGCGTTGACGTATAAGCCTTGCAACCAAGGTAAATCGGCTGGTTTGGCGTTGTAACGTGGCGGATTTTTTCGTAAATCATTATCATTCAGCAATTGCCCTGCAAGCGGCATGTAATCTGGTGTTTGGCTGCGCCAGGCAACACGCGTCTGAATCGAATTCATGTCCAAATTTTCGTAAATTTCAGGAGAAATTTTGCGCAAAGCATGCATGTTTTCACGCGTGTCAGCCGCGCTAATATTAGGGTTTAAGTCATTAGGCGCGTAAGTCGTACCGATTGAGTGCGCGCCATCCAAGGCTGGGCTTAGAAAGTGATTGCTACAAATAATCGACTTAACATTTTTGCTAACTTCATTTTGCGCAAAAAAGTTGATTTGGCCGCGTACGGAGGTAATTTTGACGCTGTCGCATTGCTTAAATTGCTTAATATCGTTCGCATTGCAAATCACCACAATATCCGCTCGAAATCCATTGCTTTTACTATCAAAAACTTGCCATTCATTTGCACGCTTTTCAATTTTTAACGCATTGCTTAGCGTGGTCACGTTAATTAGTGCGTGGCTGCAAAGCGCTTTGCACAAAACTACTGGCTGTACCCAACCAGCTTGCGGCAAATATAATCCGCCGATTGTTAATGTAATTCCCGCTCGATCGCCAGCTAACTTGGGGTCTAAATGTTGCAGAGTAATCAAGCGCTCATTATGCAAAATAGCCTGCTGCCTTGCTTGCTCACGTGCACCAAAAGCCAGTTGAATCAGTCCGCAATCGTTAAAAAAAGCGTTGCTGGCTGGCAGCTGCTTCAATAAATCGAGTGTAAATTGAAAACCTTGCAAAGCCAGTGTAGTAGTAAAATCAAACTTGGTACTGAATTTAGGGTAGAGCACGGCGATAGGGTTGCCTGAAGCTTCCAGCGCCAGCGTGCGATGCCGCTCAATTAGTGTGACTGCAATGCCGCGCTTAGCCAATGCATAAGCCGTGCTGCAGCCAGCAATGCCACCGCCGATGACGATTGCGCTAGTCATTCTATAAATACTCCACTTAACATTTCACGTTTTTTGCCAAAGCCTGCGTGTTTTTTTACGTCGAATCCTGTCGCTTGCAAACCGCGTCTAACCACTCCAGCGCTGGTGAAGGTGGCAAATGTGGTATTGGTGTGGGACAAGCGTGCCATATGCTCAAACAAAGCAGGCCGCCACATATCTGGGTTTTTGGCTGGTGCGAATCCATCTAAAATCCAAGCATCTACTATTTGGGATATTTGCGGAATCGCATCTAAAATATCATCGGCCTGCAAAGTAAGCTGGATAAGGCCTGCAGCCATGTTATAAATGTTGTTTCCAGCTTTAAGTTTTGCGTAATGTTGTAAGAGTTCGTGGGAAATTGCTGCAAATTGCGGCCAGGATGCATGCGCGCGGCTTAAATCGGCCAAAGTTAGTGGGTATTTTTCGATGCTGATATATTGCAATTTCGCACCAACTGGCGCCAAAGCCAGCCAAAGCGCGGCAACTGCTAAAAAATTTAAGCCGGTGCCAAAGCCAGTTTCGATGATGGTAAAGTGTGATATATCATGTGAAGCAAAGCGCTGTTTTAATTGATTGCCTTGAATAAAAACGTATTCAGTTTCTTGCAGACCATCATCTGTTGAAAAATAAATATCATTATAATCAATTGAGTATGGATTATTATTAATCCATTTTATATTTGAAAATTGCATATTAATTTATTTTTAAACGACTAGTATGACTTATTTTCAGCAATTTTAGTTTGAAACTAAAGACATTAGCTATATACTTATCTGTATACGATTGTAAAATTATTGGAACTCAGCATGAAACATCATTTTAATCTGAATTTTTTGGCGAAAAGTACTTTGATTGCAGTTACTGGTTTGCTTTTTGCATGCGCTCAAATGACAAAGCCTAATGTCCCTCAATCACAAGATTGGCCTAGCTTTGGACGCGATTTTACCAGTCAACGTTTTGCGCCTGCTACGCAAATTAATACGACCAATGTGCAGCAATTGGTTGAGGCGTGGAAAGTGAATACAGGTGTTACGGGCAGCTTTCAAACTACGCCAATTGTGCAAGATGGCGTCATGTATTTGTCCTTGCCGTTTAATCATGTGGTCGCGCTTGATGCAAAAACTGGCAAGGAGTTGTGGCGCTACAGCCATGACCGCAGAAAAGATTGGCAAATGTGCTGTGGCCCAGCCAATAGGGGTGTAGCGGTGGCTGGAGGCCGTGTGTTTATTGGCACGGTAGACGCGCGTTTAATCGCATTAAATGCAAAAACTGGCGCAAAAGAATGGGATATTGACGTAGTTGAAAATGCGATTTTGACCGAAGGCCAAGATTCGTTGGATAAAAATGATCCAAACTCAGCGCGCAAAGTCACTGGCGGTACTGGCATTGGCATTGCCATGGCACCGGTTGTGTATAAAGGCAAAGTCATTGTGGGCATTACTGGTGTGGGTTATGGCTTACATATTGACAACCCAACTGCAGATGCGCCTCTGGGTGCGGTGATTGGGGTTACAGGGCGCTATGGCAGACCTGGCTTTTTAGCTGCTTATGACGTGAATGACGGCAAGCGCGTGTGGCAATTTGACACCATTCCTTCTAGTGGTTGGGAAGGGAAATTTACAGAAGCGACGGATGATGGTGCGACTTTTAACCGCGATGTGGTGCAAGAGAAAGCTGATATGACCAAATACCCAGATGCGGCGCGTTTTGGCGGTGGTTCAGCATGGAGCACACCTGCCATAGATACAACGAGTGATACGCTTTATTTTGGTACGGGTAACCCTAGTCCGCAGATGAATGATATTTCGCGTCCCGGCGATAACCTTTACACGGTTTCTTTGGTA
The DNA here is from genome assembly GCA_025359405.1 of Methylotenera sp. Classification (GTDB taxonomy): domain Bacteria; phylum Pseudomonadota; class Gammaproteobacteria; order Burkholderiales; family Methylophilaceae; genus Methylotenera_A. The sequence continues at coordinate 12,941 of JANYGD010000014.1, forward strand.
GCATTGGATGTCAACACTGGCGCTTTGAAATGGCATTACCAACAAGTGCCGCACGACTTGTGGGGCTACGATTTAGCCAGCCCGCCAGTGCTATTTAATTACAATTTAAACGGCAAAATGATTGCTGCGGTGGGACAAGCAAGCAAAACGGGTTGGTTTTATGTGCACGACCGTGTCACAGGTAAATTGCTGAAAAAATCTGACGCTTTTGTGCCGCAACAAAATATGTTTAAAAAAGCTACAGAGGAAGGCATTGTGGTGTTCCCTGGCATTTTGGGCGGTTCGAACTGGTCGCCGGTGAGCGTAGATGAGCAAAACCAACGCGTGTTTATAGAAGGTATTCACTCACCAATTAAATATACGCTGCATGAAACCGCTGCACATGATGGCAAACCCGCGATTCGCTATGCAGCGAGTGAACCAACGCAAGACCCTCGCTGGGGTTTGCTTTCAGCTATCGATTTAAGCACGGGCAAAATCGCTTGGCAAAATAAAACCGCGCAGCCGCTACTTGGTGGCGTGTTAGCTACTGCAGGCGGATTAGTATTTATAGGCGAAGGCGATGGTCACTTTAATGCCTATAACAGTCAAACAGGAGCCTTGTTGTGGCAAGCTAAATCAGAGTTTGGCGTGAATGCGCCACCCATTACCTACACCATAGACGGCGTACAATATATCGCTGTGGCAAGCGGCGGTAACTCAATTTTTGGCTACAAACAAGGCGATGCAGTGTTGGTGTATCAACTTAAAAAATAGGTTTATTTAAGATTATAGTGTCAATTTAAACCTACAGAATTCTCAAAAAAACGGCATTTTCAAGCTATACTTGAGTTTTGTTCGAACTTAAGGTTCGTTCGAATTTTGCTTGAACATTTCGATTAACGCCGTTAATGAAGCCAATTTTGCATGGATTTTTGTCATTTTAAACGCACTAGGTTGATTAAAAACACTCGCTTAACGCTTGTCTTGCTACTAGCCATTAGCCAGCTTGTTACAGGCTGCGCTTTCTTTAATTCTTTAAAACACAAGCAAAAACCGCCGCAATCTAACGCGCTGCCGCAAACACCAACCAGTTGGCAAGCTACTTTGCCGCACGATGGTAAAGTGAGCAATCTTAGCAATTGGTGGCAACAGTTTAATGATCCACTTTTAACGCAACTGATTGAATCCGCACAAAATGTGAGCTCAGATGTCGCCACCGCTAAGGCAAGAATAGTGGAAGCGCAAACTGCGGTTGTAGTCGATGGTGCAGAAACTGAGCCCAATTTGAGTTTAGGTGCAAGTGCAACACGTAGCCAACAAGGTCTGCTGTTTCCACCCAGCACCAATGTGGGTGTTGCATTAAACGCAAGTTGGGAGTTGGACGTTTGGGGTAAGGCGGCAGCCGCAAAAAAATCAGAACAAGCACAATTAACTGGTAAACAAGCGTTGTGGCATGACGCACGCATTATAGTAGCGGCAGAAACAGCTAAACAATATGTCAATTATCGGCTTTGCGAAAATTTAACAGCAGTTGCCAAAAGCAATGCCGAATCAACCAGTGAAACAGCGCGTCTTTCTCAACTGACTGCAAAAGCGGGGTTTTTAGCACCAGCCAGCGCTAGCCAATCGGAAGCGCAAGCTGCTGACGCGGCAAACTTGCTCAAAAAGCAACAATTGCAATGTGCCTTGATGGTAAAAGCTTTAGTCGCTTTAACTGCCATGCCGGAACCGGATTTGCAAGTAGCGCTTGATAAAACTAGTGGCGTAATGCCTAAGCCAGCAGGTATTCAAGTGGATAGCGTTCCCGCTAAAACACTGGCGCAGCGCCCCGACGTGCTAAATGCAGAGCGTAATGTTTCTGCAGCCAGTTTTGAGATTGTAAGTGCAGAAAAAGAGCGTTATCCTAGCTTGAGTTTGGCAGGTAGTATTGGATGGGGCTATGACACTTCAACTAATAGATTCACCACCACTAGAAAACGTAGAGCAACAGATGGCCTTACGTGGTCAGTTGGACCTGTTGCTGTATCATTGCCAATATTTGATGCGGGTGTGATAGCTGCTAATATCAATGCGGCTAAGGCACAATATACGGCAGCAAAAAGTATTTATGAAAGCGTAGCCCGCAATGCGGTGCGTGAGGTGGAAGAAGCACTCACAACACTGAATAGTACCGCGCAGCGCCTAGAGGATGTGACGAAGTCAGCCAATGGATATAAAGTCTCGTTAGATGCTACGCAAACACGTTTTCAGGCCAATTTGGCCAATTTGTTTGAGCTGGAAGAAGCGCGACGAGCTAATTTACAGGCACAAAACAATGTACTAAATTTAGAAAATGAACGTGTTTTGGCTTGGATTTCGCTGTATCGTGCCTTGGGCGGTGGTTGGACAGCGGCTGATATTGTCGCTCCCAACAGTAATTTGACTGGAACTGAGCCAAAATTGGCATTTGATCGCGAATTAAAAACCGCGCCAGAAGCAGACCAAGTAGAACAACAAGTAGAGCAATCTGACATCATGCAACCTGAAGCTGAGCAAGCAGATGTTAATGTACAAGCGCTAGAACCACAAATTGAAGCAGAACCAGCTGTTAATAAATAGAGAAGAATCATGCCAAGTTTGAGTAAACAATTATTTGTAGAATTCACACCAAAATGGATTTTGCCAAGTTTATTTTTATTGGGTCTATTGTCGTTGCCATTTTCGGGCATTGCAAAGGATGTAAAAAACAATTCTAGTAATACACCTGCTCTTACTGTAACAGTGATTAAACCGCAACTGGCTGATTTCCCTCAAAAATTATCGGCTAATGGCAATATTGCGGCATGGCAAGAAGCGATTATTGGCAGCGAGGCAAACGGTTTGCGTCTTGTTAATGTTTTAGTGAATGTGGGTGATGTGGTTAAAAAAGACCAATTATTGGCCGATTTTGCTACTGAAACCATTGACGCAGATTTGATGCAAGCCAAAGCCAGCTTGCTAGAGGCGGAAGCGACTAGCCACGAGGCGATTAACAATGCTGATAGGGCGCGCACCTTGCAAAATACAGGTGCAATGTCCAGCCAACAAATTGATCAATACACCACAGCCGCAGAAACAGCCAAAGCACGAGTTGAGGTAGCAAAAGCCGCGGTGAATATGCAGCAAATTAGACTCAAATATACCAAGGTTTATGCGCCTGATAACGGCGTTATTTCTGCACGCAATGCAACCGTAGGGGCAGTGGTTGGGGCAGGAACAGAGCTCTTTAGATTAATTCGCCAATCACGTCTAGAGTGGCGTGCCGAGGTGATTTCATCGGATTTACCCAAAATAAAAATTGGCATGCAAGCCAATATCGTGGCGGCAGATGGCAGCAATTTAGTAGGCAAAGTGCGTAAAGTATCACCAATGGTGGATATGCAAACACGTAATACCATTGTATATGTGGATTTGTCTGCCAATAGTGTGAAAGCCGGCATGTTCGCCAAAGGTGAGTTTGCGTTGGGTAAAACCAATACCTTATCGCTGCCGCAGCAAGCTTTGGTGCTACGCGATGGTTTTAGCTACGTATTTACTTTGAATAACAATAGGGTTAGGCAAACAAAAGTACAAACGGGCAAACGCATTGGTAACTTGGTTGAAATTGTGAGTGGAATCACTGCCAACCAAGCCATTGTGGCTACTGGCGGCGCATTTTTGTCTGATAATGATTTAGTTAAAGTGGTGACAGTTAAACCAACTAAAAAATTACTAGAATTGAAGTAAATCAATCTTGACGCAAACTATTATTTAGAAACCGCATGAATATTTCCGCTTGGTGCATTAGAAATCCGATTCCAGCCATCATGCTGTTTGTGATGCTATCGTTTGCCGGAATAATGAGTTATAGAGCGATGAAAGTGCAAAACTTTCCAGATCTCGATTTGCCCACGGTAGATATCACGGCATCGCTACCTGGCGCTTCACCTGCCCAACTAGAAACCGAAGTTGCGCGAAAAATAGAAAACAGCCTCGCCAATTTGCAAGGTTTAAAACATCTTTATACCAAAATACAAGATGGTGTAGTAAACATTACTGTTGAATTTCGCCTAGAAAAGCCCGTGCAAGAGGCCGTAGATGACGTACGGTCTGCCGTTGCACAAGTGCGCGCAGATTTGCCAAGCGACCTGCGCGACCCGGAGATAAGTAAACTTAACGTTGCCGGCTCACCTATATTATCCTATACCATTAGTGCTGCCAGCATGGATGATGAAGCCCTGTCTTGGTTTGTAGATAACGAACTGACAAAAAAACTACTCAGCGTGAAAGGGCTTGGAAGGGTTGCCCGCGTAGGCGGTGTAAATCGTCAGATTCGCGTGGAACTAGATCCAGCCAAGTTACAAGCACTTAACGCCACTGTTGCTGATATTTCTCAACAATTAAAATTAAGTCAAATGGAAGCTGCAGGTGGCAGCACCAAGCTGGGTGGTAGTGAGCAGCCAGTACGCACAATAGCAACGGTTTATACTGCAGAAGCCATTGGTGATATTGAACTAAGCTTATCAGATGGACGAAAAATAACACTTAACCAAATTGCTAAGGTTACCGATAGCTATGCTGAACCGCGTTCTGCTGCCTTGCTGGACGGCAAGCCAGTAGTGGGTTTTGAAATCTCTCGCAGCAAGGGCGCCAGCGAGATTGAAGTGGGTGATGGTGTACAAGCAGCTTTTGCAGAACTCAAACTCAAACATCCAGATATCGTACTTACTGAAGCTTTCAACTTCGTGAAACCGGTTAAAGATGAGTATGAAGCTTCGTTGACGATGTTGATAGAAGGCGGGTTGCTGGCGGTACTGGTAGTTTTTCTATTTTTACGTAACATACCCGCAACTTTCATTTGTGCAGTCGCTTTGCCTTTATCTGTCATTCCAGCGTTTATTGGTATGTCGAGTTTTGGTTTTAGCATTAACATTGTCACGCTTTTAGCGCTATCTCTCGTTATTGGCATTTTGGTGGATGATGCGATTGTAGAAGTAGAAAATATTGTGCGACATTTGCGCATGGGCAAATCCCCTTACCAAGCGGCGATGGAAGCGGCAGATGAAATTGGTTTGGCGGTAATTGCCACTACTTTTACGTTAATTGCCGTATTTTTGCCCACCGCGTTTATGGATGGCATCCCAGGTAAATTCTTTAAACAATTTGGTTGGACTGCTTCATTTGCAATCTTTGCCTCGCTGGCAGTCGCGCGCGTACTCACTCCTATGATGTCCGCCTATTTGCTTAAGCCTAACCAAAAACATGTAGAAGACGGCGTTGTGATGCGTGCCTATTTGCGCTTAAGTCATTGGTGCTTAAAGCATAGGCTGATTACAGTGATTGCAGCGGTATTATTTTTGTTTGGTTCAATTAAACTCATTCCACTTTTGCCTACAGGTTTTATTCCGGCGGATGACAGCTCACAAACTCAAGTCTATTTAGAGTTACCACCTGGCGCTACGCTGGCGCAAACTACGCAATCCGCCGAAGAGGCGCGGCAATTGCTCATCAACATTCCGCATTTGAAAACTGTTTATACCGCGATTGGTGGTGGAAGTGCGGGGACAGATGCTTTTGTGAACACGGGCTCACCAGAAACAAGGCTGGCCACACTCACCATATTGCTTGATCAGCGAGGCGATAGGCCACGTAAACAAGTCATAGAAAGTGATATTCGTGCAGCCTTACAGAGTTTGCCAGGAGCACGCAGTAGGGTAGGCTTAGGTGGCTCTGGCGAGAGATATATACTCATGTTGAGCGGCGATGATTCAGCCACTCTACAGCAAGCTTCTGATGCTGTTACGCAGGATTTACGTACTATTCAAGGCCTAGGCAATATTGCCTCGAGCGCAACCTTGATACGGCCAGAAATGATTGTACGACCCGACTTCAGCAAAGCAGCTGACTTGGGCGTGAGCAGCACTGCCATCAGCGAAACGTTACGCGTCGCGACTAGTGGTGATTATGATTTCTCGCTTGCCAAACTTAACTTAAGCCAGCGTCAAGTTCCCGTAGTAGTGCAATTAGCGGATGAGGCCAAGCAAGATCAGAGTATTTTAGAGCGCCTAACCGTGCCCGGCGCTAAAGGTCCTGTGATGCTAAGCCAAGTGGCAAATTTTAATTTAGAAGGTGGCCCGTCGGTGATTGACCGTTATGACCGTTCGCGCAACGTGCAAATTGAAGTTGAGCTTTCTAAACTTACCTTGGGTGGTGTGACTGAGGCGGTTAAAAATTTACCAAGTATTCAAAACTTGCCTGCAAGTGTAAAACAAATTGAAATTGGCGATGCAGAAGTGATGACGGAGCTATTTGGTAGCTTTGCCCTAGCCATGATGACTGGAGTGCTTTGCATATACATTGTATTGGTACTGTTGTTTAAAGACTTTTTACACCCATTTACCATTTTGGTTGCGTTGCCACTGTCGCTTGGTGGCGCATTTGTGGCTTTGTTGGTTGCGCACAAAAGCTTCTCGATGCCATCCCTTATTGGCTTGGTGATGCTGATGGGCATTGCCACAAAAAATTCAATTTTATTGGTGGAATACGCAATCTTGGCACAACGAGAGCATGGCTTAAGCCGCTTTGATGCGCTGATAGACGCTTGCCATAAACGCGCGCGACCAATTGTGATGACAACGATTGCGATGGGTGCAGGCATGTTGCCGATTGCTGCAGGTTGGAGTGCTGGCGACACCTCATTCCGCTCACCAATGGCTGTGGCGGTGATTGGTGGCCTAATCACCTCAACATTTTTAAGTCTTTTGGTTATTCCATCGGTATTTAGTTATATGGATGACATGAAAAACTTCTTCAAAAAACGATTTAGCGCGCTAAAATCAATCAGATAAAAAGACTAATTCTTAGGCTTTTTATCTGGATACGCCTTAAGATATGCCGCCAAATCTTCGTCTAGCACATCCCAGTTGATAGTTTTTGCCATCTTCGCATAAACCCAGTTTATGAGGGGATTTTTGTGCGCGCAATAATTGGTGAGTGGTACCAATTCATGTCCCAGCTCAATTTTTGGCGCATAACCAGTTTGCCCGCTTTGCATTGATTTAGCTTGCTGCGAGGCTGTCCAGTCCACCGCAGCTTCCCACAATTTGAAGTATAAAAACCACTCTTTCGGTTTTTTGTAATCGATACCAATAAATTTATTGATGACATGTTGGCCTAGCGCGAAACATAACATAAAAGCGACGATATTGCCGCTACTGCGCTCTCTTAGCACAATAAAATGCGCGTGTTTTTCATGGGCAATCAAATCAAAGAACTGACGATTGAGTCGTTCAAATTTTGTAGTGCCTTTTTCATAGGTTTGCCAGAACAAGCTGAAAAGCACATCCATGGCTGTTTTGTTAGGCTGCTGTAGCACTTCAACATCCACCGGACTTTCAGCCGCTAGTCGCAACTTTTTATTTAATTTATTACGGCGCGAGGATTTTAGCGTCGCTAAATAAGACTCCTTAGTGGCATCTGGTAACGTAACCACGGTGCCGGGAAAACTCACCAGCGGAAATAGGTTGGAGGTGAATGCAGAAAAATCTGCTGCATAATCTTGCGGGAAATCCTTCCAAACACGCATCGATGCATTGAGTTTTTTGGCTTGTAATTCCATCGCTTGATTCACACAGCGCAACACATCAGCACGATTTACGCCCGTTATCATGCCCACTCGGCCTTCATCGCTACAAGGTGAGCCAATAAACAGCGTGCGTTGATACAATGCAGATGGAAATACGTACCCAATCACACTGGCAAGCGGAATAAGCGGGGGAGGGAGCACCAAGCGCATTGGTACATTCATCACAAAGGCTGGCGCAATTGCAATGGGGCTGGAGCTGTCGCTCACAACAGCATATAAAAATGTGAATTGGTCTTGCAGGCTGCTCAACTCAAGCGCTTGATACCACCAGCGACCTTCAAATGGTGCAGCAAAACATGTTTCCCACAGTTCTGGTGAGATTTCCGACTCCGAATTAACCCATTTCACCTCAAAGCTCATATTCGGCTTCACTTAGACTTAAAGCCACGATGCCTAGTGTGATGCACAAAACACCAAGCACTTGCATGGCAGACAAATGTTCACCAAAATAGACGACAGAGATGGCGAGCACCGGGATTAAACCCATGTGCGAGGCCGCGTAAGCAGAACCAATAGGCACGCGCTTTAACAGTGTCATCCATACCACAAAAGCACCTAGGTACCCAGTAGCAGCGCCATAAAGCCAAGGATTATGTAGCACATTTAACAGCCATTCTAATTGCATCGAAAATGCGCCAGCTTGCTTTGATGCGAGTTTGACGGAAACTTGCATCAGCGTATCAAACATAAGCAGCACACCAAAACCGATGACGTAAAAATCACGCGTTTTCATGCGTAGCTTCCCACAAGAACGACGCCAAGCGTGATTAAGCTGATGCCAATAATGCGTAAAGGATTCAATAACTCATGGAAGATGATTCGGCCAGCAATCATGATAGCGACTGTGTTAAATGCGGTTAATAACACGCCGGTTGAAAGTGGCAGTATGGACAGCAGCATCAACCACAAAACAAATTCCACACAGAAGCAAACAATACCGACCCACAGTGGAAATGAAGATAGCATGCTTTTCCAGCGCTGCCATTCGTTTTTGTATTCTTGCTCACCAATAGCGGTGCGCTTGAGCGCCATGTGACCTGCCGTATCCACAACAACATTCATTAACCAAACAAAAATGGCGAGATTGGACAAATTAGTGACTTCAGATTAAAAATTGGCGGTGTTTATTTTGTAGCTTAAAGCTATAAAATTGGCTGCCTTATTTAGCGATTTTTTTTAAGATTAAGGAAGCGCCAGTGCCGCCAAAAGCAAATGAATTAGACATGACATAGTCTAATTGAGGCACTTTTTTTGCCACGTTTGGTACGTAATCTAAATCGCACTCAGGATCAGGATTTTCTAAGTTAATCGTCGGCGGCAATTTGTTGTTTTGTAAAGCAAGGATGCTAATCACCGCTTCCAGTGCGCCTGCAGCGCCCATCAGATGGCCGTGCATGGATTTGGTGGAGCTGACACTCAGTTTATATGCGTGCGCACCAAACACGTTTTTAATCGCCTCAGTTTCTGTTGCATCATTTAATTTGGTCGCAGTGCCGTGCGCATTAATATATTGGATACTTTCCGCAGCTAATCCTGCATCTGCGAGTGCTGCATAAATAGTGGTCGCTTGTCCGTTAGCGGTTGGCTGGGTAATGTGATTGCTATCATTTGCCGAGCCATAACCTATAATCTCCGCATAAATAGTTGCGCCACGTGCACTCGCGTGCTCGTATGTTTCTAATACTAGCATTGCAGAGCCTTCACCTAATACCAAGCCAGTACGATCAGCTGAGAAAGGTTTTGAAGATCGACTTGCGTCTGTTGCGTCTTCTTCAGCCAATGTGCGCAGTGCTTCCCACGCTTTAATCGTGCCAAAGGTTAGCAGTGATTCAGCACCGCCCGCCAGCATCACGTCGGCGTACCCATGCCGTATTAGCCTTGAAGCTTCACCAATCGCCACTGCAGAAGAGGAGCATGCGGTGCAAAAGGTTTGATTTGGCCCGGTGATTTGATGTTCCAGTGCCACTGCGGAAGCCGCGGCGTTATTCATACTCATCAACACTGTAAAGGGTTTAAGTCGATTTAGGCCTTCTTTATAAAGCCTAACATAACCTTCTTCAATGGAATGCGCGCCGCCCATGCCAGTACCCAGATAAATGCCCATGCGCTGTTTGAGCGTATCGCTAATTTCTAAATTGGCGTGTTTGATGGCCTCGATGCTGGTATGCACTGCCATTTGGCTGGTGCGGTCGAGTATGGAATAGGCATATTTACTAAAATGGTCAGCCGGGTTAAATTGTGCTTGCGCCGCTATTTTGCAGTCCAATTGGTCTACAAATGATGTATCTAGCCGTTTAATGCCCGAAACACCCGCAAATACATTTCGGGTTAAATCGACAATAGTATTGCCGAGTGGGGAAACAACGCTTAAACCAGTAATAACTACGCGTTGTTGCGACGAGCCATCCATCATTTATTGTTGTTCAACAATGAGGCGTTGCACCAAGGTGCTGACATCTTGCAGTGTGCTAATGTTGACTTGATCATTCGGCACTTTAATATGAAAGTGATCTTCCGCATTAAAAATTAAATCAAACGTATCAAGCGAATCTAAACCCAGCTCTTCTAGCGTGCTTTCAGGTTTAATAGTGGCTACATTGATGTCCATTTTATCCGCTACCATTTTGGCTAAGGTTTGCGATATTTCATCAAGACTTGGTGTTTGATTATCTTTAACGCTTGTCATTATTCGTCCTATTTTAATTTATGCTGCTGCTTGTAACTTGTTGTATCTACTGAGTTTTAATGCTTGTTCTGTGCAAAATTGTGCGGCTCGTCTAGCCACATCATCTTTACGTTTATCCAGCGTAAGCACGTGGTAGGTGTTATCTACAAAAAAAGTTTCAACGGTTTCAGATGAAATATTAGCTTGAGTATAATGCGCATTTTTCAAACTTGCCATATCATCTTCAGTAGAATGTACGATTAATGTCGGTGAAATGACATTTTTCAGTATTTTTTTAGCGGCTTTAATAAGTCTAGTACTTTCCAAAATCACTGTCGCTGGCGTTTTAAAATAGCCAATTTTATCAGCGGCTTGATTATCACGATTTTCTAAAATGGCATGCACTAACGCGCGTACGCGCTCATCTTTAATGCCGTAAGGAGCGGTTTCTTCCCACTGTAAGAAGTATTTAAGCGGGCTATAAAGCACCAGCGGCAAGATGAAAGTACGTTTTAATTTAGACACATTCCATCCATCATAAAAAAACGTAGTTGAGAGCAAAATTACGCCTGCCACCTGATGTCCGCGCTTGGCGGCCAGCAACAGTGCAATGAGAGCGCCCATAGAGAGGCCCGCCACGAACACGTGCTCGCATTCTTCTTTTAGCGCATCAAATGCCGCTTCAATAGAAAGATACCAATCATGCCATTTGGTAGCTGTCAGCGCCTCAATTGTGGCACAATGCCCAGCTAACTCAGGGCAGGCTACGGTAAAGCCTTGGCGCGCGATTACTTTGCCAAATTGCTTCATCTCCGTAGGTGTACCCGTTAAGCCATGCACCAGTAACACGCCCACTTTGCCCTTGCGCTCAATAAAACCAATTGACCCTAATAGCTTGTCAATACTAGGCTTTGTAGCTTTGCTTTGTAGTTGATTCGTCATATTTTTATTTATTGTTTCACTCATGCAAGCAATTAGTGCGCACCGCAGCGTTTAAGTAGCGATTCAAACAATCGAATACCTAAGTCAATTTCTTCGTTGGTAATGAGTAATGACGGCGCCAAAGTAATCACATTTTTTTGGTAACCACCAATGTCTAGCACCAAGCCATACACTTTGCCATCAATGTCGATGTCGCCTTTTAAGCCTTCGTTAAACATTTGGTCTGCTAGCTCGCGACTGGCGGTATAGCCGTCTTCGGTGCATAGCTCAATGCGCAAAGCTAGGCCTAACCCGCTCACATGCCCCACCACTTTCCAGCGTGATTTTAAGCCTTGAATTTGCTTAAGAAAATACGCACCGCGCTCGTTTACTTGTGCCTCAAAATCGCCTTCTTGCGTCATTTTCATCACTTCTAAGGCCACCGCTGTGCCTAATGGGTTTGATGCAAATGTTGAATGCGTGGTGCCTGGCGGAAACTTCTCTGGGTTGATGTATTCTTCCTTCGCCCAAATGCCAGATAAGGGATTTAACCCGTTGGTAATGGCTTTGCCGAACACAAATACGTCTGGCACGATACCAAAATTCTCCCAAGACCACAATTTACCCGTGCGATAAACGCCCATTTGGATTTCATCGGCAACTAATAACACGTTGCGTTTTTTAAGGCTGGCTTGTAATTTCGCCATGTAGCCTTCTGGAGGAATAATATAGCCGCCAGTGCCTTGCATGGGTTCAATATAGAACGCGCCAAATTCACATTCTTGTGCTTTGGTATCCCACACCGATTGATACTCAGTTTCGAATAATTTTTCAAATTCTTTATGGCAATAAGTGTCGCAGGTTTCCACTTTCATGTCATATGGACAGCGGAAGCAATATGGATATGGCACAAAATGCGCACGATCTGAAAAGTTGCCAAAACGACGACGGTAACGGAAACTTGAAGTAATGGCTGATGCGCCCAAGGTACGGCCGTGGTAGCCACCCATAAAGGCAAATTGATGCGTTTTCCCAGTGTGGTTACGCACTAATTTAAGCGAATCTTCCACCGCTTGTGCGCCACCAACGTTAAAGTGAACACGGCCTTTTTCGCCGTATTTATCTTCCATGTATTTGCAAATAATTTCAGCTAAATCAACTTTTTCTTTGTGCAGATATTGGCTGGCCAATTGCGGCAAAGTATCTACTTGCTTATGAAGGGTTTCACTTAAGCGTTTGTTTTTATATCCAAAATTTACGGCTGAATACCACATTTGCCAATCTAAATACGGCGTTTTATTTTCATCAAACAAAAAGCTGCCTTCGCAATCTTCAAATACTTTTGGTGGATCAGCGTAATTTACCGTATCGCCGTGTGAGCAATATTTATTGTTTTTATCTAAAATTTCAATGATTTTTGCATCCATCAGATAGGTTCTTTCATTCTCAGAATTTGGTGGTTTATTGCGTAATGTTTTACGCAATTAAAGATTTTGCAGTGGTGCTAACTGGCCATTTTTTTGCAATATCCCATTTTTTTACCACCTCAAGCACTTCAGCAAAGGTTTGAAAGCGTCTAAATGAAATATTTTCTTGTTCGCAATGGGTAATTAGCTTACCTTTTGCAAAGACAACATCAGCGTATTTAGCTAAGCAATAGTCAGATTTTCCATCGCCCACCAACACCACTGGACCACCAACATTTTCAGACAGTTGCTCAGCGATTTGGCATTTGCATACACCGTTACCCGCTTTGCAGTCAGGGTTTCGATAGGGATAGCTGATTGAAATGCCGTTTTGTTCAAAGTGTAGCTTATTAGCATAGATAGGCATGGCTGGAATAGCCGCGTTGCGCGTTGCTACGTCAATAGCATGATCCAAGCCATCACTCACAATAGCTACTTTAGAAAACTGGTTGATGTATTTATGAAAGGGGATGAAACTGGCATCCAGTTGAATGCCGCGGAAAAATTTTTCAAGCGTGAGTTGATCAACATCTACCAAGTCTAATTGCTGCTTCATACATTCTACAGCGGTAATTTTGCCATCAAGCCAATCAGTTTCTAGGTCTTTCCATCGGTCGTCAGCAAAGCGCTCCAACATGGCATCAACAGTGTCTCCTACAGACAGCGTACCATCAAAATCAATTACAAAAAGCATTCAGTTCCTTTGTTTTGTCTTGCGTGCCACATTCTATTCGAGAATACCTTACAACTTACTTACGATTCTTGCATTAACTCCTCAATTTATAGAGATAATTTTATGGCTAGGTTCTTCGGTAAAGCATTTTATATGTGTATCATCTGGCTGTAGACTTTAATTTAAGACTTAAATTCATTTTAGGCGTATTTATTACAGATTTCCCATGCGTATTTTATTAGTTGAAGATGACGTAATTCTTGGTAATGCCACCAGTATTTATTTGCGCAACAGTGGCTATGTTGTTGATTGGGCAAAAGATGGAAAATTAGCAGATTCGGCCTTGCATGAAGTGGATTATGATGCAGTAGTGCTTGATTTAGGTTTGCCTCAAATGGATGGTCTGGAAGTACTAAAAAGATTACGCACCCGCAAACAGACTACCAGCGTTATTATTTTAACCGCAAGAGACAGCCTAGAAGATCGTATTGCGGGCCTAGATTTGGGTGCGGATGATTATTTAATTAAGCCAATCAAGCTTGCTGAGCTGGCTGCAAGATTACGTGCACAGCTTCGCAGACAGCATGCGGTGTTAGCACCAACCATAGAATATCCTCCACTAACATTGCATACTAAAGATCGCTTGGTGACTTATCAGAATCAACCTTTTGCACTTTCACCTAGAGAATTTAGCTTATTGGAAACGCTATTGGTTAGGGTTGGCAGGGTAGTGAGCAAAGAAAGTTTGTTAGGCAGCATTAGTGATTGGGATGATAGTCTTGGTAGCAACGCGATTGAAGTTTATATGCATCGATTGCGCAAAAAATTATTGCTGGTTGGCATTGAAATACGCACTGTGCGCGGCTTAGGTTATTTACTCGATAAGCAAAATTAAACCATTAACTTTAGAAATCTAGCATGCAAAAAACTCAACCTTCCTTAAGAAGAAAATTACTCAGCTGGCTGGTGCCGCTCCTGCTCCTACTAATATTAGTCGACAGTACAATTTTGTTTAAATTGTCGATCAATAAACTAGAAAAAGAGCTTGATACGGATTTATTAAGTTCAGCTAAGGATATTTCTAGGTTTTTAGCCGATTTTGGCAATACACCTACCAGTATTCATTCGTTAGATAATGCTACGAAATATTTTTTAAATGACGAAATCGATAAAATTTTATACAGTATTACAGACCAGCAAGGTCAGCTTTTAAGTGGCAATATGGCTTTGCAACGAGCAACGATGACTAAAGCAATTAGCACAGGCCATTATTTCTATTATGCGACCATTGCGAACGAAAGGTATAGGGTGGTACACGCTGTATTTAATATTCACAACCCTCAAGGCGTGCAAACCTTCACCATACAAATTGCCGGCACACAAGAATGGCGCGAAACACTCACCAATACTATTTTTATAGGTATTGTGGTGCCGCAATTATTATTGGCGCTACTTTCGTTTTTGATTATTTGGTTTGGTGTTAAAAAAGGCCTAGCACCGCTAGATGCCTTGCAAAACGCCGTTTCGAAGCGCTCTGAGAAAAATTTAAGTCCTATCGATATACCAAATGTTCCTGAAGAGGTTTATTTAGTGGCTAATTCAGTGAATAACTTGATGAAGCAACTACAGAATTTGATTTTAGGGCAGAATCGCTTTATAGCCGACGCTGCACATCAACTAAGAACGCCGTTGGCGGGCGCCCAAGCGCAGTTAGAGCTGGCAGAGCTTGAAACCGACCCTGCTGTATTAAAATCTATTTTGCTTAAAGTGCATCAAAGTTTAGATCGTTTATTGCACACGGTAAATCAACTACTCATTTTAGCAAAAAGCCAGCCAGAAGCGGCTTCTACAATACAGATGATTCCGCTCGATTTAAATCTCATCTCAAAAGAAGTAGCCATAGAAATGGCA
>JANYGD010000027.1 GCA_025359405.1 Methylotenera sp.
GTTGACCTGACTTCACCAACCGAATTGCTTCTTGCTTGAATTCTATTGTGTACTGCGCTTTTAATTGTTTCGCCTTCATTTACTGCTCCTTTAGCTAATTTTATCATTAGCTATGGACTCCAGTTTTTGAGGGCAAGGTCAACTCGCTAGACTCTTCCCGGATTGTGCTCTTAGGTGGTTTAGATGAAGGTATTTTTTGCATACTCATACTATGCATTATTGTATATTACTAAACTAAATGCAAGTTTATTGATGTCCAATTTTGCATAGACAGGCTATGCAAAATAGTAAGTTTAGTCATGGTATGAATTTATTGGAAGAATAAGCAATGCAGTTGTTACCCGAACCGAGCAAGTGAAAATGACTTAACATTACGTTAGCAGCGCGGACAAAAACAAACCCAACTTGATAGCCTAAATTCGCAAAAAAAGTTATTTGCGGAAAAGTCAGGTATTTGCGGAAATAAATAGCGCGGCTGAACTTCCGTTAAGCCGCGCTGGTATTGGTAGGGCGTGCGGGGATCGAACCCACGACAAACGGATTAAAAGTCCGCTGCTCTACCAGCTGAGCTAACGCCCCATTTTTTGGGAACCGCGATTATGCTGGAAAGCGGGCTTTTGGTCAACGATTGATTTGCTTTTCTGCCTATTTAATTAGCGCATGCCCGGCAGCTTGCCGCCTATCATGCCACCCATGCCGCGCATCATTTTGGCCATACCGCCTTTGCTAAACATTTTCATCATTTTTTGCGTTTCTTCAAATTGTTTTAGCAGGCGGTTCACTTCTTGCACTTGCACGCCGCTGCCATCAGCGATGCGTTTTTTACGGGTAGCCTTTATCAGCTCTGGCTTGCGACGCTCTAGAGGAGTCATACTATTGATGATGCCTTCGATGCGGCGGAGCGCTTTGTCGCTGTCTTCATTATTCACTTTGGCGGCCATGTTAGCCATTTGCGCTGGCATTTTATCCATGAACGCACTCATGCCGCCCATTTTGCGCATTTGTCCCATCTGACTTTTAAAATCTTCTAAATCAAACTTGCTACCCGATTTAATTTTATCGGCGACTTTTTGCGCCTCGACCATATCGACATTTTTATGCGCTTGTTCAATCAAGCCTAGTACATCGCCCATACCTAATATGCGGCCTGCCATGCGGTCTGGGTGGAACGGCTCTAGACCATCTACCTTTTCGCTCACACCAATAAACTTAATTGGCTGACCTGTGACATGGCGCACCGAAAGCGCCGCGCCACCACGCGAATCGCCATCTAACTTAGTAAGTACCACGCCAGTGAGGGGCAATGCATCGCCAAAGGCTTTGGCCGTATTCACCGCATCTTGGCCTTGCATGGCATCAACAACAAATAAAGTTTCGATTGGATTGAGTTGCGTGTGCAGCGCCTTAATTTCTGCCATCATTGCTTCATCAATGCCTAGACGACCTGCGGTATCGAAAATCAAAACGTCGTAATAACCTTTTTTGGCAAAATCGAGTGCGGCGCTGGCAATATCCGAAGGCTTTTGGTTAGCATTGCTATCGAAGCAATCAATATCTAGCTGCTTCGCTAGTGTTTGCAGCTGTGTAATCGCCGCTGGGCGATACACGTCCGCACTGGCCAGCAGGACTTTTTTCTTTTGTTCTTTTATTAATTTAGCCAGTTTGGCCGAAGTCGTCGTTTTACCTGAACCCTGCAAACCCGACATTAGAATGATTGCAGGTGGCACAGCGGCGAGATTCAAACCCACATTAGCTTTGCCCATAAGTGCGGTCAGCTCGTCATTCACCACCTCAATCACCGCTTGGCCAGGCGTTAGACTTTGTAGCACTTCTTTACCTTGTGCACGCTCTTTTACCTTGGCGATAAACTCTTTCACCACCGGCAAGGCGACGTCAGCCTCTAACAGCGCCATACGCACTTCGCGCATAGCATCGCTAATATTATCCTCTGTTAATCGCGCTTGACCACGTAGATTTTTGATGACGCCTTGCAGGCGGCCAGTTAAGTTTTCTAGCATATTTTTACTCTATACGTTTCAATTGGCTAATTTTACATCAAGCTATTATATTCGAGTCAGTTTTAAGCCATAATCACATTATGCAAAAATTAATACCTTATTTAGTGGTGGTGTTTATCTATTTAACCGTGGCGGCTGCTTTTTGGCGCGACACAAAATCGACAAGCACACAAACATTAAAACTACATTCTGCCATGATTGCATTAGGCTTAGCTATTCACGCATGGTTGCTATACCAAGGTATTTTTGCTGCAGGCTTTAATTTGGGTTTTTACAATGCGCTCTCGGCCATACTTTGGTTAACTGTACTGATTTACTGGCTAGCCAATTTAAAGCACCAATTACAAAGTTTGCAGGCTTTTGTATTGCCGCCCGCGGCATTATTTGCGCTATTACCTGCCTTTGAGGTGAGTGATCACTTTTTGCCAGACGCAAGCCAGCCCTTGTTTGTGGCGCATATCGGCGTTGCATTGCTGGCTTACAGCTTATTTACCTTTGCCGCGCTGCACGCACTACTCATGATGTTTGCCGAGCGCAGTTTGCACAACAAACCAACCGCAATTAAATTGCCAAGCTTTCCGCCACTGCTGGTAATGGAAAGTTTGCTATTTAGGGTAATCACCGTTGGTTTTGTATTGCTCACGTTTACGTTGATTAGCGGCATGCTTTTCTCAGAACAAATTTTTGGCAAGCCACTACAATTTACTCACAAAATCGTGTTTTCAATTGCTGCTTGGATAATTTACGGCTGGCTGTTATATGGGCGCTACAAGCATGGCTGGCGCGGCAGCAAAGCCATTAAACTCACGCTCATTGGCTTTGTATTGTTGCTATTGGCCTATGTTGTAACTAAATTTATTTTACAAGTTATAAAGCACCAAACTTAAACCTAGCGCAAACTGATTTGCGGCCAACCTTTTTCTTGCGCTATTTTTTTTAGTGTGGCGTCTGCATCTACCGCGACTGGATTTGTCACAATTTCTAATAGTGACAAATCGTTCAATGAATCGCTATAAAAATAGCTGGTTTCAAAATCGCTTAGTTTTTTTCCACGTTGTACCAACCATTGATTTAAGCGCGTGACTTTACCTTCTTTGTAGGTCGGCACGCCCGTGACATTACCTGTATATTGGCCATTAATCATTTCTGGATCGCTACCAATCAAATGTTCAATGCCGTAAGCGGTCGCAATTGGTTTGGTAACAAAGCTATTGGTTGCGGTAATTACCACGCATAGATCGCCTGTGGCTTTGTGTTTATCCACTAACGCTTGCGCCTTTTCTGTCATCATCGGGTGAATGATTTTTTGCATATATTTTTTGTGCAATTCGTCCAAGAATGTTTTTGGGTGCTGACTCAAAGGCTGCAATTGAAATTTCAAAAATTCTACAATGTTCAAGCACCCAGCCTTGTAATCTGCATAAAACTGCTCGTTTCTATCGTGATGCGTTTTGGCGTCTAGCAAACCTTCACTAATCAAAAATAAGCTCCAGTTATAATCACTGTCGCCCGCCAGCAGGGTGTTATCTAAGTCAAATAAAGCCAAGTTTTGTTTAATTGTTAAGTCTTGTTTCATGTTGTTTCTGTTTCTGAAGTCAATACTAATAAAACACCCAGCAATATCACTGCCAAAGCCACATATTCGGCACTTTCTATCGTTTCTGCCGCCAACCACACGCCCACAACAAACGCGACGATGGGATTAACAAAAGTATTGCTGCTGGCCACCAGCGGCCGCACAGTTTTGAGCAAATATTGATACGCGCTATACGCCACCAGTGAGCCAAAAATAATCAAAAATAACATTGCACCCCATGATTTTTGTGAGATTTGACTTGGCCAACCCTCATGTTGAAACTGACTAAATGCCAGCAAAGCCAAACCGCCGATTAGCATTTGGCAAGCCGCGCCCATTAAGCCTTGCGGCATGGCTAGGTGTCTGCTCCAAACTGAGCCAAACGACCAACTGGCTGCCGCAAGCACCAATAGCAGCGCGCTTGCCAGGTCACCACGCAAACTGCCACCTATGTTCAGTAATAAAATTCCCACAAAACCAACAGTGATACCCAGCCATTCTTGGCGCGTAATTTTATGCCCCCAAATAGAGGAAAAAATCGCCATCCAAATCGGTGCAGTGGCAATCGATAGCGCAGCCACGCTTGATGAAACCGTTTGCTGCACATAACACACCGTACCATTACCAACCGCTGGCAGCAATATGCCTACAATGCCCGCCCCTAGCCATTGCTGGCACGATGGATTTGGACTGCCAAGCAAGCGCATCACGCTATATAAAATCACACCAGCCACTATAAACCGAGTAGCTCCCATTAAAAATGGCGGAAAACTCTCGATACCAAACTTAATAGCAAGGTAAGTCGAACCCCAAATAAAATAGGTGCAAAATAGCGCCAGCGCTACCAGCAAAGCTTGATTCTTATTGCTCACGTTAAACTTGCGGATTCATCTTCTCTAACTTGCTGTGAAGCTTGTTCAAGCCGTTCAAATATGCTTTTGCTGAAGCAATCACAATATCCGTATCCGCACCTTGCCCATTGACAATGCGCCCGCCTTTGGCCAAACGCACGGTCACTTCACCTTGTGCATCGGTGCCGCTGGTGATGTTGTTGACAGAATACAATTGCAACTCGGCGCCGCTGTTCACCATGCTTTCAATGGCTTTAAAGCTGGCATCTACAGGGCCGCCACCATCTGCTTCGGCACGTTTTTCTACGCCATTTTCACTTAAGGTAATCACCGCATGCGGTACTTCACCGGTTTGTGAGGCGACTTGCAAATAAACAAGTTTGTAACACTCGCTTGTCTCGCTGACGAACTCTTCACTCACTAGTGCATGTAAATCTTCATCAAAAATTTCAGATTTTTTATCGGCCAAATCCTTGAAGCGGCTAAAAGCTGCGTTCAAGGCATCTTCAGATTCCAACTCAATGCCAAGCTCTTTCAAGCGTGTTCTAAATGCGTTACGACCAGACAATTTGCCCATGGTGATTTTATTGGCGTTCCAGCCCACGTCTTCTGCCCGCATGATTTCGTAGGTTTCGCGGTGCTTCAAAACGCCATCTTGATGAATGCCGCTCTCGTGTGCAAACGCATTGGCGCCGACAATGGCTTTATTTGGCTGCACAGGATAGCCAGTGATGGTCGAAACCAATTTTGAGGTTGGCACGATTTGGGTGGTATCGATACGTGTATCCAAATTAAAAATATCACGACGAGTTTTAATCGCCATCACTACTTCTTCCAAACTGGCATTACCTGCGCGCTCGCCCAAACCGTTAATGGTGCACTCTACTTGGCGCGCGCCGCCCATCACAGCAGCCAATGAATTCGCCACTGCCATGCCTAAATCGTTATGACAATGGGTTGACCACACCACTTTATCGCTATTTTTTACGCGCTTAATGAGAGTCGCCATACGCTCACCCCACGGTGCGGGTATTGAGTAGCCAACGGTATCTGGCACGTTAATCGTCGTCGCGCCTGCTGCTATCACTGCATCAAACACGCGCACTAAAAAGTCGATGTCCGAGCGCACGGCGTCTTCGGCCGAAAATTCCACGTCGTGCGTATACTCAAGCGCCCATTTCACAGCCTGCACGGCGCGCTCCACTACTTGGTCTTCGGTCATACGAAGCTTATTTTCCATGTGGATTTTGCTGGTGGCAATAAAGGTGTGAATGCGACCATTCTTTTCTGCGTGTTGCATGGCGGGCTGAATCGCCTCGCCAGCTCGGCGCACGTCGTTCTCGCTGGCACGCGCAAGCGAGCACACGGTAGACTTGTGAATTAAGCCTGCAATGGCGTGAATAGAATCAAAATCGCCAGGACTGGCCGCCGCAAAGCCCGCTTCAATAATATTGACGCCTAATTTTTCAAGTTGGCGCGCAATGCGGATTTTTTCTTCTTTGGTCATGGATGCGCCAGGACTTTGTTCGCCGTCGCGTAAGGTGGTATCAAAAATAATGACTTGTTTGTTTGTACTAAAATGGTTCATGTTGTATTCCAATTCTTGATAGACGAATTCTAACCGCTGAAAGCAAATTCAGCGAGCGTAAAAACCTTAAAATGGGAGGGTGGTTAGTGTGCGCTGGCGCGCAGCAGTTTAGCTGTGTGTAGCACGCGCAACAAGGCCAAGCTTAACAATAAGCCTGCAGAAAACGATAAAACTTGAGATGTGAAATAATTCGACATGAGCTTAGTATAAGTATTTACACGCTAATTTTCAACAAAAAACCATTCATTTTATTCAACTTGTTTTTTTATTCGTGATTTTACCCACAAATAGTAGCCGGATAGCGCATACACAAACACCACAGTAAACAACACTTCTGGCGGGCTG
This sequence comes from Methylotenera sp., assembly GCA_025359405.1. Taxonomy (GTDB): domain Bacteria; phylum Pseudomonadota; class Gammaproteobacteria; order Burkholderiales; family Methylophilaceae; genus Methylotenera_A. The sequence continues at coordinate 6,379 of JANYGD010000027.1, forward strand.
TATGAGATCAACACAAACGCCAACATAATCGCTAAAACGGCCACAAACGGCACGCTTTCTTTTAAATTGATATCTTTGCCGCTATAAAATTTTAAATCGGACACCATACTAACCGCTGCAAATAGGGTTAAGCCCCAAGCGAGCCATTTCATTTGGATGGCACCAAAAAATATTTCACGCCCACTTACGCCGTATTCATAAGCAACCCATACAAAACCCGCCAGCAATGCCGCCGCTGCTGGGCTAGGCAAGCCTTGAAAGTAACGTTTATCTTGATGTTCGTCATCCAACTTGGTGTTAAATCGCGCTAACCTAAGTGCCGCGCAAGCGCAATAAACAAAGGCGGCTATCCAGCCCAATTTGCGCATGGGCTGCAATGCCCATGTATACATAATAAGCGCCGGTGCCACGCCAAACGAAACCATGTCAGATAAGCTATCGTATTCAGCACCAAACGCACTTGTGGTATTAGTCATGCGCGCTACGCGGCCGTCCAAGCCATCCATCACCATGGCAATAAAAATGGCAATGGCGGATTGCTCAAAGTTTGCATTCATGGCCTGCACAATGGCGTAAAAGCCTGCAAATAAGGAGGCAGAAGTGAATAAATTTGGCAGCAAGTAAATGCCGCGCGCGCGTAGCCCTGCCTCATCTACGGCACGGCGTACTAAGCGTTGTTTAGGTTCTACCATAGCTTTGTTCAAGTAAACAATTTAATAAAGGAGTTAAGTATAGCAAAACAGCGAATATAACAAAGCCTTAATGTATAGCAAAGGCCTATGTTAAAATCCAGCCTTATAAATTAAGCGCTCAACCATGCTATTCACACTCCAAAAACAAGATGGCCTTGCCCGCCGCGGCACGCTCACACTGGCACATGGCAAAGTTGAAACACCAGCATTCATGCCGGTTGGCACCTATGGCACGGTAAAGGCCATGTCACCATTAGAGCTAAAAGAAATTGATGCGCATATTGTGCTCGGCAATACTTTTCATCTGTGGCTGCGCCCAGGGCTAGAAGTGATTGCCGCGCACGGTGGTTTGCACAAGTTTATGGGTTGGGATAAGCCTATTTTGAGCGATTCTGGCGGCTTTCAGGTGTGGAGCTTGGGCACGATGCGTAAAATTAGTGAAGAAGGCGTGAAATTTCAATCGCCCATCAACGGCGACACCTGCTTTTTAACGCCAGAAGAATCCATGCGCATTCAAAAAGTATTGAACAGCGATATTGTGATGATTTTTGATGAATGCACGCCCTACCCCGCCACGCATAAGGAAGCCAGCGATTCTATGCAACTCTCCTTACGTTGGGCAAAGCGCAGTAAAGATGCGCACCAAGGTAATAGCAACGCACTTTTCGGCATTATTCAAGGCGGCATGTTTGAAGATTTGCGTGATGTTTCTTTAAGCGGCTTAACCGAGATTGATTTTGATGGCTTCGCCATTGGCGGTTTATCAGTCGGCGAACCAAAAAAAGACATGTTGCGTATTTTGGCTCATACCGTACCAAAAATGCCACAAAATAAACCTCGCTATTTAATGGGCGTCGGTACACCAGAAGACTTAATCAACGCGGTATCCAGCGGCATCGATATGTTCGATTGTGTGATGCCCACCCGCAACGCGCGCAATGGTTGGCTGTTTACCCAATATGGTGATATTAAAATTAAAAACGCGGGCTACAAAAACGATACCAAGCCATTAGATGCCGATTGCGATTGCTACACTTGCCGTAATTTCACCCGTGCCTATTTGCACCATTTGCACAAAGTGGGCGAAATTTTAGGCGCACGCCTCAACACCATACATAACCTGCATTATTATCAATTTTTAATGCAAGGTATGCGTAATGCGATTGAACAAGGCAAGTTTGAAGCATTTGTCAAAACTTTTGCAGAAAAACGCACTCAACTTCAACGAAGCTAAGACTGTAACAAAGTCAAGTCTGTGTTAAAATCCCGCGTTAATTAGAAACCAATTTTTCGAAAGAAGTCAGTATGTTTATAAGTAATGCTTTTGCAGCTTCAGGCGCCCCAGGTGGTGATTTGTTTAGTTTTTTGCCGATTATTTTTATTTTTGTATTGTTTTATTTCATGCTGATTCGTCCGCAAATGAAGCAGGCAAAACTGCAAAAAGCCATGATTGATGCGCTTAAAACAGGTGACGAAGTGGCCACAGCTGGCGGTGTAATTGGCAAAGTGACTAAAGTGGGCGATAACTATGTAAGCATTGAAATTGCTGCAAATACGGTTGTGAATGTACAAAAACACACCGTGCAAACCATGTTGCCGCCCGGTACTATTAAATCAATCTAACTTAAAAGCCGCGCTATGAACCGTTACCCCGCCTGGAAATACATTCTTGTTGCCGTTGTTATTTTAATTGGGCTGTTATTCACCATCCCCAATTTTTATGGCGAATCGCCCGCTGTGCAAGTGAGCGCAACAAAAGCCACCGTAAAAGCGGATGCTAATCTACTTAAAAAAGTAGAGGCCACATTAAAACTGGCTGACATCAAATTTAATGGCATATTTTTAGATGTCAATGGCGTGAAAGTGCGCTTTGAAAGCCCAGAGGAACAACTTAAAGCCAAAGATAAACTTATCGCCAGCTTAGGTAAAGATTACACAGTTGCCCTAAATTTACTCTCACAAACCCCCAACTGGTTGCTGGCTATCGGCGCCAAACCGATGTATTTGGGTTTGGATTTACGCGGTGGCGTGCACTTTTTATTACAAGTGGACATGAAAGCCGCGCTGGATAAGGCTGCTGAAAGTAGCGTCGGCGATTTCCGCACCACCTTGCGTCGCGAAAAAATCAATTATTTTGGCATTAGCCGCGATGGCCAAAAAGTAGAAGTAAAATTTGAAAGCGCAGACGAACTTGAAAAAGCGCAGAAAATTTTAAGTAAAGATTACTCGGATTTAACCTTTAATAGCTCCGTAAATGGTAAGGAGCAATTATTAACCGCCGGCATTGGCGAAGCTACCAAACGGAAAATTCAAGAATTTGCGCTAAAACAAAACTTGCAAACGCTGCATAACCGCATTAACGAGCTGGGCGTGGCTGAGCCTATCGTGCAACAACAAGGCTTTGACCGCATTGTGGTGCAATTGCCTGGCGTACAAGATACCGCCAAAGCTAAAGAGATTTTGGGTCGCACGGCGACGCTGGAAATCCGCATGGTAGATGAAGAGAGAAAAGATTTCGCGACGCTAGAAGCTGCTGAAAAAGGCCAAGTACCGTTTGGTGACGAGCTGTACAAAAACCGTGATGGCCAACCTATATTGGTCAAGAAAAACGTGGTGCTGACAGGTGATCGCATTACAGATGCTGGCCCTGGCGTGAATCAACAAACAGGTAGATCAGTGGTGAATGTGACCTTAGATGGCCGTGGTGCGGGCATTTTTAAAAATGTGACGCGCGATAACGTGGGCAAACGCATGGCGATTTTACTCATCGAAAAAAATAGTACCGAAGTGATTACCGCGCCGGTAATTAACGAGGAAATCGGCGGCGGTCACGTGCAAATTTCTGGCATGGATAATGCGCAAGAAGCGACTGACATTTCGCTATTACTAAGAGCTGGCGCACTCGCTGCGCCGATGGAAATTATTGAAGAGCGCACCGTCGGCCCTAGCATGGGCGTGGAAAATATCAAGCGTGGCGAGCATTCTACGATGTGGGGCTTTGCAGCGATTGCCACAATGATGATCATTTATTACGTGGTATTTGGCGGCGTTTCTGTGTTGGCGTTGGGCATTAATTTGCTGTTATTAGTTGCCTTGCTTTCTATGCTGCAAGCAACGCTCACATTACCCGGCTTGGCTGCGATAACGTGGGCAAACGCATGGCGATTTTACTCATCGAAAAAAATAGTACCGAAGTGATTACCGCGCCGGTAATTAACGAGGAAATCGGCGGCGGTC
>JANYGD010000037.1 GCA_025359405.1 Methylotenera sp.
CTTCCTGCGCTTTTTCTTGCCAACCACCTATGCCCTGGTTGCTTGGTTGCGCTTGGTTGCTAGCTTCATCGGCGCTATATAGCGTAATGCCCGCCACGTTTTCAGAAAGCGCTTCCTCTGCAAGTGTAGAGGTACTAAAGCATAGACTTAAAAGAAAAATGAATGTGTAATATTTCATCAGCATTTAATGCTAGAGACCTAACTTAAAAAATTAAGGTAGATTTAATAGATTTATTTATTGTTGCTTAGCCATTGTGTTTTTAATCATGCCAACGATAACTCATAACACGCCACCGCCTACACCACCGCTAGCCAATGAATTAATAATTGAGCTAATATCCATGCCGCCGCCCGCAGCTGCAGCCGCGCCACCCATGCCTAGCATGCTGATTGTCCACCTAAGCCACTACCTAGTAAGCCCACAACGGAGTTGCCAAGCGCACCCAAACTCGAATTTTTCATCAAACTGCCGGCAACGTTGCCACCTACTGTACCACTAATTAATTGAATAATCAGACTTAAATCCATACATCCCCCCAAAAGTAATGACAGAGTTAAAACTATACAGCGGCCTAAGGCTAACAATTTGTAAAGTATAACGCAATACTTTTTATGCGTCCCCAAAATCATAAGCCATATTCATGGGATAATTTCGAGCATGTCAGATAGCTCGCAAAATTCACAACTCACGCAAATTTTTAAGCAAAATGGCGCATTGTCCGAGGCGATTGAAGGTTTTTCGGAGCGTGCACAACAACTAGAAATGGCTTTGGCGATAGAGTCCGCCATAAAAGATAACAAACAACTGGTGGCCGAGGCGGGCACTGGCACCGGCAAAACCTTTGCTTACCTAGTGCCAGCGCTGCTTTCCGGCGGCAAAGTGATTATTTCTACTGGCACAAAGAATTTACAAGATCAGCTTTTTAATCGCGATTTACCCAATGTGCGCGATGCTTTAAAAGTGCCTGTTAGCGTGGCCATGCTCAAAGGCCGCGCCAATTATGTGTGCCACTATCATTTGCAAGCAGCCGGTGAAAGTGGGCGTTTTGCTTCACGTGAAGATGCCAAATACGTGCAATTGATTAAAAACTTTGCCGAAAATAGCAAAACTGGCGATAAATCCGAGCTCACAGAAGTGCCAGAAAACGCCACGATTTGGCTCAATGTCACCTCTACGCGCGACAATTGTCTAGGCCAAGATTGCAATTTTTATAAAGATTGTTTTGTGATGGAAGCGCGTAAAAAGGCGCTGGCAGCCGATGTGGTGGTGGTAAACCATCACTTGTTTTTTGCTGATGTGATGCTGCGCGACGAAGGCGTGACTGAGTTATTGCCGAGCGCGAATACGGTGATTTTCGATGAAGCGCATCAATTGCCCGAAGTGGCAGGCTTGTTTTTTGGTGAAGATATTTCGACCAGCCAACTCATCGAACTGGCGCGTGATAGCACCATTGCTCATTTGAGCTTGGCGAAAGATTGCGTGGCCTTGGGCGAGGCAATTCCTAAGCTGGAAAAAGCCTGCAAAGACTTTCGCCTGATTTTTGCGTACGAAGGCTCAAGGTTGCCTGTGCAAAAAGCGTTAGCGTTAAAAGATTTTGAGGACGTGTTTAGTGAAATGAAAACCAAGCTTGGCGAACTCACAAAAGTGCTGGAAACCCAAGCGGCGCGTGACCCCATGTTGGAAAAGTGTTGGCAGCGCGGCGAAGAGCTTAATCTACAATTATCTCGTTGGCTTAAAGCTGAAAATACCAATTTGGTGCGTTGGGTCGAGGTGTTTACACAATCCGTGCAACTACACGCTACGCCACTCAGCGTGGCCGACGGTTTTAGCAAACAGCTTAACGCGCAACCGCGCGCTTGGATATTCACTTCCGCCACGTTAGCGGTGAAAAGTGATTTTAGCCACTATATCTCGCAAATGGGGCTAGATTCAGCGGCAACAGGCTTTTGGGAGAGCCCGTTCGATTACGACAATCAAGCCTTATTGTATGCACCGCAAAACATGCCGGACCCTAACTCATCCGCCTATACCGCCGCTGTGGCGGCTGTCAGCTTGCCAGTGATTCAAGCCAGTCGTGGCCGCGCGTTTGTGCTGTGTACCTCACTCAAGGCCATGCGCGAAGTGCATGCGCTGCTTAAAGAGGAATTTTCAAACAATGGCATGGAATACCCGCTGTTACTGCAAGGCGAAAGCACGCGGACGGAATTATTAGAGCGCTTTCGTGCGCATGGCAACGCCGTGTTGGTGGGTAGTCAGAGCTTTTGGGAAGGCGTGGATGTGCGCGGTGAAGCGCTTTCTGTCGTGATTATCGACAAACTCCCGTTCGCGCCGCCCGATGACCCGGTGCTTTCCGCGCGCATCGACAAAATGAACGCCGAAGGTAAAAATGCGTTTATGGAATATCAATTGCCTTATTCTGTGATTACGCTCAAACAAGGCGCCGGGCGGCTGATACGCGATGAAACCGACCGTGGCGTGCTGATGATTTGCGACCCGCGCCTGCTGACAAAATCGTACGGAAAGCGCATCTGGCAAAGCTTGCCGCCATTTAAGCGTACTAAAGAATTGGCGGAGGTAGAAGCTTTTTTCAATAATTAGGTTGACAATAACCACTCTTTAAGTTGACAATAGTTTCAGGTTAAGTTGACAATAAGGTTAATAGAATGACACTCATACGTAAAAGTAGTGAAGATTGCCGTAAATTCATTTTAAGCAATGTAGAAAAGCATCCTGCTGAAATAGCAAAAAAAGTGGCTGATAAATTTAATATTTCCCGACAGGCAGCTAATAAGCACTTGCAACATCTGGTAGAAGAAAAAATTCTAGCTGTAAGTGGCAATACTAGGGGCAGGGCTTATAAGCTAGCCCCGATGGTTAGTTTCAATAAACAATATCCTTTAAGTAGAAAATTAGAAGAGAGTGTCGTCTGGAATCAAGATATCAAGCCATTGCTGGGTGTGATGCCAGATAACGTAATGAATATTTGGCATTACTGCTTTACGGAAATGTTAAACAATGCGATTGACCACTCTGATGGTAAATTTGTTGATATAGAGGTAAATAAATCTGCGGTAAATACCGAAATTATTATGCATGATAATGGGGTGGGAATTTTTAAGAAGATTCAGGCGAAATTAGAATTGACTGATGAGAGACATGCTGTGCTTGAGTTGGCGAAAGGAAAGTTTACTACCGATCCAGCTAACCACTCTGGAGAGGGGATTTTTTTTAGCTCTAGGGCATGTGATGACTTTACGATTTTATCGGGTGGTGTATATTTCAATCATAGAATTGAGCATAAAGAGGATTGGATTTTAGAAGCAAATAAGCCATCTGCAGGCACAACTGTCTTTATGAAGTTGCAGAATCATACTTCGCGTAAGTTAAAAAAAATATTTGAACAATTTTATTCAGGTGACGATATTGGTTTCAATAAAACAGTAGTGCCTGTCAAATTGGCTCAATATGTTGATGATGCTTTAATTTCAAGGTCTCAAGCAAAGCGTGTTTTAAATAGAATTGATCGTTTTAAAATGGTTATATTTGATTTCAATGGGGTTGATAATATAGGTCAGGGATTTGCAGATGAAGTCTTTCGTGTTTTTGCTAATCAACATCCAGAGATATCTATACAACATGTCAATTCAAATGCTGATGTAGAAAATATGATTTTGCATGTAAATTCAGCACGGTATAGATTAGCAGAATTACTATTGCAAGGCTCTGAAAAAAAGTAAAGCAAATAATAATCCCGTAAAATTTATAGTTTTTAATGCCATTAATTATTATCCCTGAAACTGAGTACGAACTCACCGCTATCCGCGCGCAGGGGGCGGGCGGGCAGAATGTGAATAAAGTTTCTAGCGCGATTCATCTGCGTTTTGATATTCAGGCTTCCAGCTTGAGCGATTGGTTAAAAGCACGTCTTTTAAATAGCAAAGATAATCGCATTACCGACGAAGGCGTGCTGGTGCTGAAGGCGCAGCAATACCGCACGCAGGAGGCGAATAAAAAAGATGCGATTGCGCGCCTGCACGAGATTGTGAATGCGGCAAATTTTGTCAAACCAACGCGCTACGCCACTAAGCCGAGTTATGGTTCAAAACAACGGCGCTTAGCGGGTAAGACTATTCGTAAGCAAGTGAAACAATTGCGCGGTAAAATATCGTCCGAATGAATTTATTAAGTTTAGACACTTCTACCGAATTTTTATCTCTGGCTTTGCAGCTTGGCGATAAAACTTTTACGCATTATCAACAGGCGGAAACAGCCGCATCAGAGCTGATTTTGCCGCAGATTCAGGCGCTGTTAGATGTAGCGAATGTTAAGTTGCATGAATTAGATGGCATCGCGTTTGGCGCAGGCCCTGGCGCGTTTACCGGTGTGCGCATTGCCTGCGGCGTGGCGCAGGGCTTGGGTTTTGGCGCGAATGTGCCAGTGGTCGGCGTGAATACTCTGCTGGCGCTGGCGGAAGCGAGCGGCGCGATACGCGTGATTGCGTGCTTAGATGCGCGTATGGGCGAGATTTACCACGCGGCTTTTGAGAAGAAAAATAATGAATGGTTGGAAATGAGCGCAACGCGAGTATGCAAGCCAGAAGTCGCGCCAATGCTAGAGGGTGTATGGAATGGCGCGGGTAGTGGTTGGGCGGTTTATGGTGAAACTTTGCGGAAAATTTATGCGGAAAATTTAAACCAAATATTGCCAAATGTAACGCCGCGCGCTGAGGCAATTTTACAATTGGCAAAACCTATTTTTGCCGCTGGAAAAGCCAAACCAGCCAGTGAAGCCGCGCCAATTTATATTCGCAACCGCGTAGCACTCACAACTCTTGAGCGCGAGGCAGGGCAACGCTTATGAGCGCGCAACTCAAGCCGAACTTACAATTACGGCCTATGCAAATGGACGATTTGGATGCGATTATGCAAATCGAACCTACGATTTACACACATCCGTGGACGCGCGGCAATTTTAGCGATTCGCTGAACTCCGGTTACAGCGCGTGGATTTTAGAAAGCGAAGGCAAAATGATAGGTTATGCACTCATGATGATGGTGATGGATGAAGCGCATTTGCTTAATTTAAGTATAGCTAAACCTCAACAAAAGCAAGGCTTGGGGCGCTATTTGTTAGAACACATGCTACATATTGCTAAAAATCATAAAACTGCCAATATGTTTTTAGAAGTGCGTCCGAGCAATGTTTCTGCCATCGCTTTGTATGAAAATATGGGTTTTTGCGAAATGGCGGTGCGACGTGATTATTACCCTGCAGTTAAGGGTCGCGAAGACGCGGTGTTAATGGGGCTAGCATTATGATGACTAGAGAAGATATGTTACGAGAGCTGGAATTGCTACCAGTGTGGCAGTTGCGGCAACAAGCTGCGAAGGCAACACAAGCCAGTATGCCAGCCAGCATCCCTATTAGCAACGTTAATACTGCCTTAGATAGAATATCAATTATACAAAACTTTGATTGGCAGGCATTGCGGGTGGATGTAAAGAGCTGCCAAGCTTGCGGGCTGGCCAAAACGCGTACGCAAACCGTGTTTGGCGTAGGCGATGAAAACGCCGATTGGTTGATTGTAGGTGAAGCGCCTGGTGCCGAGGAGGATAAACGCGGTGAACCTTTTGTAGGGCGGGCTGGCCAATTGTTGGATAATATGCTGGCGGCGATTGAGTTAAAGCGCGGTGAGAATGTGTATATTGCCAATGTGTTGAAATGTCGCCCGCCTGAAAATCGCGACCCACATGGTGAAGAAGTGATGCAATGCGACCCATATTTGAAGCGTCAGGTTGAGCTAATCAAACCAAAATTGATTCTCGCATTGGGTAAATTTGCCGCACAGTCATTGCTCAATTCAGATGCCACAGTTACTAGCATGCGTGGTAAGTTACATCATTATCATTATCATGGCGTGCCAGTCATTGTGACGTATCATCCTGCCTATTTATTGCGCAACTTGGCTGATAAAGCCAAAGCTTGGGATGATTTATGTTTGGCAAAATCAACCATGCAAAGCTTGTAATTAAACGAATGAACGCAATATACTTAAAGGTATGCTCAACTTTTTCTTTGAAGGAAAACCATGAAAAATTTATTTTTTAAATTTGCAATTATTTTTTTAATGTTAGTTTTAAGCGGCTGCGGTTACAACAAATTTCAGAGCTTGGATGAAGAAGCTAAAGCCAGTTGGTCTGAGGTGCTTAACCAATACCAACGCCGTGCCGATTTGGTGCCGAATTTGGTGGCAACCGTAAAAGGCTATGCCGAGCATGAAGAAAAAGTATTGACCGAAGTGGCAAACGCACGCTCCAAAGTGGGCAGTATGCAAGTGACGCCAGAAGTGTTGAACGACCCAGAAGCCTTTGCTAAATTTCAAGCTGCGCAAGGGCAATTAACCAGCGCGTTATCACGCTTGATGGCAGTGGCAGAAAATTACCCGAATCTTAAAGCAGATCAAGGTTTTAGAGATTTGCAAGCGCAGCTAGAAGGTACCGAAAATCGCGTGACTGTGGCTCGTAATCGCTACATTGAGACGATTAAAGAGTACAACGTCGCGATACGTAGCTTCCCGAATAATCTCACCGCGATGATGTTTGGCTATAAAACCAAGCCAAGTTTTACAGTGGAAAATGAGAAAGAAATTTCGACTGCGCCAAAAGTAGAGTTTGGTGATAAAAAATAAGTTAGCTTTTACATTTTTCTGTGTTTCAACAATTTAAAACTGGTCTGAAAGCTGGCGCTTATGCGCTTTGTGCGATGCTGCTATTTGCATCGTGTTTTGCGCAGGCCGATTTTGTTGTTGTACCTGAACTCAAATCTCATGTTACCGATTTAACTCAAACTCTCTCTCAATCGCAACAAGCACAGCTAGAACAAAAACTCGCTGCGTTTGAAACAAAAAAAGGTAGCCAAATTGCTGTATTAATCGTACCAAGCACGGAGCCTGAAGACATCGCGCAGTATTCAATCCGCGTAGTAGAGAAATGGAAAATCGGTCGCAAAAAAGTGGACGACGGCCTGCTGGTGCTGGTTGCCAAAGATGACCATAAAATGCGCATCGAAGTGGGTTATGGCTTAGAAGGCGCAATTCCGGATTTAACCGCTAAGCGCGTGATTTCTGAGGTCATTTCACCAAAATTTAAACAAGGCGATTTTTTTGGCGGGCTGGATTCTGGTGTAGATAGGTTGGTCGGATTGGTAGACGGCGAACCGCTGCCAGCGCCAGGAACGCCTGAGTTTAGCGGCATGGGTATTATGAATATGCTGCCAATGCTACTGTTTGGTGCGCTAATTACGGGCATGTTTTTGCGTAGCATGTTCGGCACTTTTTTAGGCAGCGCTTTCAATGGCGGTTTGGTGGGTGGCGTAGTTTGGTTGTTTGGCTTGGCTTTAGGCGGCGCTGCTCTTTTAGCTGTGGTTGCATTCTTTTTTACCATGATGATGGGCGGACGAGGTATTAATGGGTATGCAGGTCGCTCTGGTGGACTTGGCGGCGGTTTTGGCGGTGGTGGATTTGGTGGGGGAAGTGGTGGTGGTTTTAGCGGCGGCGGTGGAGGCTTCGGCGGCGGCGGGGCCTCTGGAGGCTGGTGATGAAAAAAACGAATTCAATCTGCCGATTTTTTAAGCATTTTTTCAGCCATCCATGGCAGGTGAATCGTCATTTTTCGGCGATTGCACTGCACGAAATTGAAAAAGCCATTACTGCGAGCGAGAAAAAACACGCGGGTGAGATACGTCTAGTGGTGGAATCCGGCTTGCATCCAATGGAAATTTTTTATAAAAAAACACCCAAAAAACGTGCGATAGAGCTATTTGGCCGTTTGAATATTTGGGATACGGAACTCAATAATGGCGTGCTAATTTATTTGCTGTTGGCGGATAGAGACGTGGAAATTGTGGCGGATCGCGGCATTAATAAACATGTTGGCCATGCGGGCTGGGAAAAAATCTGCAACGAGATGGAAGTGATGTTTAGAAAAGGTGAATTTGAAGCTGGCGTTTTACATGGTATTGATAAAATTGGCGCAGTGTTACAAAAGCATTTTCCACAAAATGGTGTTAGCAAGAATGAAATTTCTAACAAACCTTATATTCTTTAGTTTTTTGGTTTTTTATTTCAATTCATCCACGCAAGCGGCGCTAGCGGATATTTCACGTATTTTTCATCAAACCCCACAATTAAGTCAGTTCGAAGTGTGTCAGGGCGGCGGTTGTGCGCAATCTAACCAATTAACTATTGGCGAAGCAGAGTGGAATAGCGTCGCGCAAATATTTACACCTAAAGCAAGTAATTCTGTAGACGAGCGCTTGCAAATTGGCAAGGCGATTGGCACTTTAGAGCAAATTGTTGGCGCAAAAAACGGCACTTTAGGTGACCGTGCCGGCACGTTTGATAACTCGGATTACAAGGGCCAGCTTGATTGCAACGATGAGGCGATTAACACGACGACCTATATGCGCCTGCTAAAATCTAGTGGCTTGATGCAGTTTCACGAGATTGAAGATATGCGTACGCGCAACTTCTTTTTTACTGGCTGGCCACATTCTACAGCGGTGATTCGCGAAACTAAAACTGGTGCTAGATTCGCTGTAGATAGCTGGTTTTACGATAATGGCGCGCCCGCGATTATTGTGCCATTTGCCACGTGGAAGGCAGGCTATAAGCCAGACGACAGCCCAATCGGCAAGCCAAGAGCGATACAGCTCGCCAGTCCTGAAGCGAGTAAGCCGTAAAAGTAAGTCTTTGCTGACTTAACCGGCTTTTACCTATAAAATTCGAGCTTATTAAATTTAAGTCTTAAGATACTCATGCGTGCCTCCCAATTTTTTATCGCCACCCAAAAAGAAGCTCCGATTGATGCTGAGCTGATTTCGCACAAGTTGATGATTCGCGCGGGTTTGATTAAAAAGCTCGGCAGTGGCTTGTATAGCTGGATGCCGCTTGGATTAAGGGTTCTGCGCAAGGTGGAAAATATCGTCCGCGACGAAATGGACAAATCTGGTGCGCTGGAGCTTTTAATGCCTGCTGTGCAACCCAAAGAGTTGTGGGATGAAACTGACCGCTGGACGGTGTTTGGTCCACAAATGCTGAAAATTAAAGATCGCCATGAGCGCGATTTTTGTTTTGGGCCCACGCACGAAGAGGTGATTACCGACATCGTGCGTCGCGAAATAAATAGCTACAAACAATTGCCGCTTAATTTGTATCAAATTCAAACCAAATTTCGCGATGAAATTCGCCCGCGTTTTGGTGTGATGCGTGCGCGCGAATTTATGATGAAAGATGCCTATTCTTTTCACACAAATTTTGAATCGCTGCAACAAACCTATACACAGATGTACCAAACATATAGTAATGTTTTTACCCGACTTGGGTTGAAATTTCGCGCCGTAAAAGCAGATAGTGGTGCGATTGGGGGCGATGGCTCGCAAGAGTTTCATGTGCTGGCGGATAGTGGCGAAGATGCGCTGGCGTATTGTGAACATTCGGATTATGCAGCGAATGTGGAGCTGGCGGAGGCGCTAGCTCCTTCTAGCACCAGAGCGGTTGCCAGCCAGGCTTTGGTTGAGGTTGAAACACCAGAACAAACTACTTGCGAGGCGGTCGCAGAGCTGTTGGGAATTCCGCTGGAACGCAACGTAAAAGCTTTGGCTTTAGTTGCAAATGAGAAATTTTACTTACTGTTGCTGCGCGCTGATCACAGCTTAAACGAAGTCAAAGTAAGTAAATTAGCTGGTTTGGCCGATTTTCGATTTGCCACAGGCGATGAAGTGCGCGAAAATTTAAATGGCTGCTCGCCAGGGTTTATTGGCCCAGTGGGTGTGGGTAAAAATGTTACCGTGATTGCCGACAGAACTGTCGCGCAAATGAGTAATTTTGTGTGTGGTGCGAATAAGCCAAAATATCACTTGAGAGGTGTAAATTTTGGCCGTGATTTGCCTGAACCAAGTTTAGTTGCTGATATCCGCAATGTGATTGAAGGGGACGCTAGCCCAGATGGCAAAGGAAAACTCAGTTTGTGCCGCGGCATTGAGGTTGGGCATATTTTTCAACTTCGTACTAAATACGCCAAAGCCATGAATGCAACGTTTTTGGATGAAAGTGGTCAATCACAGGTGATGGAAATGGGTTGCTATGGTATCGGCGTCTCGCGCATTGTAGGTGCTGCGATTGAGCAAGGAAGTGACGAAAAAGGTATTATTTTCCCACTCAGCATGGCACCGTTTGAGGTGGTGATTTGCCCAATTGGCATGGATAAAAGTGAGCAAGTGAAAAATACAGCAAACAAGCTCTATGAGGATTGCAAAAAAGCCGGCATGGATGTGCTGCTAGATGATCGCGGCGAACGGCCTGGCGTGATGTTTGCTGAGAGTGATTTAATCGGTATTCCACATCGTATTGTTGTGGGTGAGCGTGGTCTTGCAGAGGGCAAAGTGGAATATAAAGCGAGGAATGAGGTTGAGGCACAGAACTTGCTTCTCAATGACGTGATGAATTTT
>JANYGD010000049.1 GCA_025359405.1 Methylotenera sp.
GATTCCAATGCTTTCAACTTTGGCTGAATTGCGTCAAACCAAACTGTTGCTTGAGCGCGCAAAATTATCGCTACGCAAACAAAATGTGCCTTTTAACGAGAACATCGCGTTAGGCGGCATGATAGAAGTGCCCGCCGCTGCAATTAATGCTGAAGCTTTTGCCAAAGAACTAGATTTTTTATCAATTGGTACCAATGATCTGATTCAATACACGCTGGCCATTGATCGCACTGATGACGCGGTTGCACACCTGTATAATCCGCTGCATCCATCGGTGTTAAAACTGATTTCGATTACCATAAAAGCGGGTGCAAAATTAGGTAAATCAGTCGCGGTGTGTGGAGAAATGGCGGGCGATGCCAAACTCACTAAGTTATTGATTGGTATGGGTTTACGCCAACTTTCTATGCATCCCTCTAATTTGCTTAGCGTAAAACAACAGATATTGCATAGCCAAACGACCAAGCTGACTAGCAACGCACGTAAAGTACTTAACCACACCGATTTAGAAAAAATTGAACCACTTGTCGCTAAATTTAATCTGCAATAATTAAAAGGAATCACCATGACTACTAAAATTTCAACGCCTAGCAATGATGACAAAAACATAGCAACCGTTACGCACTTAGGTGGCACAGTGTTTTGGTTTATTCCCTCATTAATAGTCTGGATCCTCAAAAAAGACGATAGTGCCTATATTGCCGACCAAGCCAAAGAAGCACTGAATTTTCAGATTACTGTGCTCATTGCCCAATTTATTGCAGGTGTGCTAGCCATTATTCTTATTGGATTTTTATTCATGGGCATTATTTGGTTGCTGAATGTTGTTTTTTGCATTATTGCCGCCATCTCAACCAGTAAGGGCGAAACTTATCGCTATCCTTTCTGCCTGAGATTAATTAATTAGAAAGAAATTTTGTGTCAAATCCATTATTGCATTTTGCTGGCTTACCCAAATTTAACGAGATAAAACCTGAACATGTTTCGCCCGCACTCGACTTATTATTAAGTGAAAGCAAGCAAACTATAGAAGCGTTAGCCACTAGCAGCACTGAACCAACATGGCAAAATTTTGCGCTGACGCTTGAAGATTTAGGCGAAAAAATATCACGCGCCTGGAGCCAAGTCGGGCACATGAATGCGGTAGTAAATAGCCCAAAATTGCGCGAAGCATATAACGAAAATTTAGCGAAGTTAACCGATTTTTACAGTGATTTAGCGCAAGATGAGCGACTTTATGCGAAATATCGTGCTATTAAAAATAGTACTGATTTTGCCAAACTCAATCAAGCGCAACAAAAAATTATCGATAACGAAGTACGCGATTTCAAACTTGGTGGCGCAGAATTGCCTTCTGATAAAAAAGCACGTTTCAAGGTGATTAACGAAGAGCTCTCAAAACTCGAAGCAAAATTTGAGGAAAATGTACTCGACACTATCAATGAATACGCACTCTTTGAGGCAGATGAAACAAGACTTGCTGGCATTCCTGAAGATGTTTTACATGCTGCGAAAACCGCGGCTGAGGCTGAGGAAAAGTCAGGCTATAAATTCATGCTACATTTCCCCAGTTATATTCCTGTGTTGCAATATGCGGATAACCGCGAATTGCGCAAAACGCTTTATCGCGCTTATGCCACACGTGCGAGCGAATTTGGTAAACTCGAGTTTGACAATACTCCAATCATTGCTCTAATTCTCAAGTTGCGCGATGAAGAAGCAAAATTACTCGATTTTAATAATTACGCTGAGTTATCTCTCGCCACCAAAATGGCCGACACACCTGCGCAAGTGATTGAATTTTTACAAACACTTGCAAGCCGCGCGAAACCTTACGCCGAGCAAGATAGGCTTGAATTAGTAGCCTATGCTAAAAAACTGAATATCACCGACATGCAGGCTTGGGACGTGGCTTACGTATCTGAAAAATTACGTGAAGATAAATACGCATTTTCTGATTTAGAAGTGAAGCAATATTTTCCAGAAGCAAAAGTAATGGCAGGTTTGTTTAAAGTCATTGAAACGATTTTTGGCGTATTTGTAAAAAAATCAAACGCGCCTACATGGCACAAAGATGCGCACTTTTACGATATTACAAGGCACGATGGCGCACTCGTAGGTCAATTTTATTTGGACTTATACGCCCGTAACAACAAGCGTGGTGGTGCTTGGATGGATGATGCGATCACGCGCCGCGTTGTAGGCAACAAGCTCACCACGCCTGTTGCCTATTTAACCTGCAACTTCTCAGCGCCTGTCGGCGATAAACCAGCGCTATTCACGCACGACGAGGTCATCACCATGTTCCACGAATTTGGTCACGGCTTGCACCACATGCTAACCCAAGTAAACGATTACAGCGTTTCTGGCATTAAAGGTGTGGAATGGGATGCGGTGGAACTGCCCAGCCAGTTTATGGAAAACTTTTGCTGGGAATGGGATGTGCTGCGCCACATGACGCAACACGTGGATACTGGCGCGCAATTACCACGTGAGTTGTTCGACAAAATGGTTGCTGCCAAAAATTTTCAAGCCGGCATGCAAACGGTGCGGCAAATCGAATTCTCATTATTCGATATTAAATTACACAGTGAATTTGACCCAAACGGCAAAAAAACGCCATTAGCATTATTAGAAGAAATACGCGACCAAATTGCCGTGGTGCGCCCGCCTGAATGGAACCGCTTCCCTAATAATTTCTCACATATATTTGCCGGCGGTTATGCAGCGGGCTATTACAGCTATAAATGGGCAGAAGTGCTTTCTGCCGATGCCTACAGTTTATTTGAAGAAAATGGCGTATTGAGCCAACAAACGGGACAAAAGTTCTGGCAAGAAATTTTATCACGTGGTGGATCGCGCCCTGCAATGGAATCATTTGTAGCCTTTCGTGGCCGCGAGCCCAATATTGATGCGCTGTTACGGCACAATGGAATGAATTAATGCAGCTGGCGACTTGGAATGTAAACTCTCTCAACGTGCGCCTACCGCACGTGTTGGACTGGCTACGTGACAACCCTATTGACGTGCTGTGCCTGCAAGAAACCAAGCAAGAAGATATTAAGTTTCCGTATGACGATTTAAAAGCATCGGGCTACCACGCGATTCATAACGGCCAAAAAACCTACAACGGCGTAGCGATTTTAAGCCGCCATGCAATGACAGATATTGAATACGGTATTGCTGGTTTTGAAGACGAACAAAAGCGCGTAATTAGCACAACAATTAATGGTATTCGCGTAGTGTGTGTGTACATTGTGAATGGTCAAGCGGTTGATAGCGAAAAATATGCTTATAAGATGCGTTGGCTAGAGGCCCTTACCTATTGGCTTACAGGGCAGCTTAAAAAATATCCGAATTTAGTGTTATTGGGCGATTACAACATCGCACCAGATGACCGTGATTGCCACGACCCAGCGGCGTGGATTGGGCAAATTTTAGTGAGTCCGCTAGAGCGTGAGGCCTTTGAAAAACTGACAAAATTAGGATTACACGATAGCTTTAGAATGTTTGAGCAAGCTGAGGGACACTTTAGCTGGTGGGATTACCGCATGGCAGGCTTTAGGCGAAATTTAGGCATGCGCATTGACCATATTTTGGTGAGTGATAATCTAAAAGAGAAATGTGCAAGCTGCTTTATAGATAAAGCGCCACGCAAGCTGGAGCGACCTTCTGACCACACACCTGTGGTGTTAACGTTAACTAATTAACCCTTAATTTTAATCCCAAGCTGCTTCAGTTTTCGATATAAATGCGTTCGCTCTAAGCCTGAAATTTCGGCCAGTTTAC
>JANYGD010000061.1 GCA_025359405.1 Methylotenera sp.
CACGGATGAGTTGCCAGAGGCGATTTTGAATATCACGCAAGCAGATGACGTGGTGATAGTGATGGGCGCTGGCTCAATTGGCCACGTGGCGGCGCGTACTAAAGAATTGGCCAAGGAGTTAGCAAGCGCATGACGCAAGCAGAAGCAAAATCGAAATTACTTAAAAACGAGCCGCTCGAACGTTATACCAGCTGGCGCGTAGGCGGGCGTGCGGACCACCTATTTATTGCCGAAAATTTAAGCGAATTGCAAACTTTTATGCAAACGCTAGACCACGCGGAACCTGTTTATTTTATTGGCTTGGGCAGTAATTTGCTAGTGCGTGATGGTGGCGTACGCGGCACGGTAATCGTGATGCACCAATCTTTAAGCGAATTGAGAATGGATGGCAAATTAATCTACGCTGAGGCAGGCGTCACTTGTGGAAAATTGGCCAGATTTAGTGCCAATAATTTTCAACAAGGTGCAGAATTTATGGCGGGAATTCCTGGCACTGTTGGTGGTGCATTAGCCATGAATGCGGGCTGCTACGGCAGTGAAACTTGGAATATTGTGCATCAAGTGTTAACTATCGACAGGCAAGGCGAATCGCATGTGCGTAATGAATCAGAGTTTATCCCAAGTTATCGCCATGTTGAAATGCCGATTCCAGACGAGTGGTTTTTGGGCGCTTGGTTTAAGTTAGAGTCAGGCGAGGTTGAGCAATCGTTGAAAAAAATTAAGAATTTATTAGCATCACGGTTAGCCAGTCAGCCGCTTAATTTACCCAGCGCGGGCTCAACGTTTAGAAATCCACATGCCGATTTTGCGGCCAGGTTAATCGAGGCTAGCGGCTTAAAAGGTTACCAAATTGGCGGTGCGCAGGTGTCACCAAAACATGCCAATTTTATTGTGAATGTGGGCGATGCAACCGCTTTGGATATTGAATTACTAATTCGCCACATGAAAGACACAGTACTCGAGAAGCAAGGCGTGGCGCTGCAGCAAGAGGTAAGGGTCATTGGCGAATATGCATAAAGAAGAAGCTAATAATTTTGGCAAAGTGGCGGTGCTATTTGGTGGAAAATCAGCAGAGCGCGAAGTGTCTCTTATTAGCGGTGCTGCCGTGCTGGCAGCTTTTCTGCGTCAGGGCGTGGACGCACACGCATTTGATCCAGCCAAACAGGAATTAAGCGAACTGAAAGGCTTCGATCGTGCGTTCAACGCATTGCATGGGCGCTACGGCGAAGATGGCACCATACAAGGTGCGCTGGAATTGATGGGCATTCCTTATACTGGCAGCGGCGTAATGGCGTCCAGCTTAGGCATGGATAAATGGCGCACCAAATTATTGTGGCGCGTTTTGAATATAAAAACGCCTGATTTCGAAATGGTAAATGCGCAAAGTGACTTTGCGGCGATAGAAAAGAAACTTGGGCTACCACTATTTGTGAAACCAGCAAATGAAGGGTCGAGCATTGGTATTACAAAAGTGAAACAAGAAGGTGCCCTACAAGCCGCATATATATTGGCTTGTAGGGCAGACCCTTTGGTGATTGCAGAAAAATTTGTAGGTGGCGGTGAATATACCGTGGGCATTTTGGAAGATGCTAAAACAGGGCTGAGCGCCTTACCAATAGTGTGCATCGTACCCAAAAATGAGTTTTACGATTATGAGGCCAAATATTTACGCGACGACACAGAATACCTGTGCCCATGCGGTTTGAGCGCAGAAAAAGAAGTGCAGATTCAAGCTGAGGCGCTACAAGCGTTTCGTGCAGTGGGTTGTCGTGGCTGGGGACGCGTGGATTTTTTGATGGACGAAGCTGGAGAACATTATTTCTTGGAAGTAAATACCAGCCCTGGCATGACTGACCACAGCTTAGTGCCTATGGCTGCCAAGGCTGCCGGCATTAGCTTTGATGAGTTGGTGATAAAAATTTTAGAATTTACTTTAGGTGAAGAAGATGTGGGATAAGCCACGACTCTTAAATTGGATGGCAAACTTTTTATTTGCGCTTGCCGTGGTGCTGTTCTTATACGCCCTACTCTTTGTGGTGGTGCATTTGCCCATATTTCCGATTCGTGAGGTGAAGGTAGACGACCAATTAATGCATGTGAATCGCGAGCAAATTAAGCTGATTGTGGCTAAACATTTGAAAGGTAATTTTTTTACTCTAGATTTAGAAAAAACACGCGACGCGTTTGAAAAGTTGCCCTGGGCGCGCAATGTGAGCGTGCGTAGGCGTTGGCCAGATAAGCTGGATGTAGTGATTGAAGAACATCAAGCTTTGGCGCGTTGGGGCAATATCGCGCTGGTGGATACGCATGGCGAATTATTTCAAGCCGCAACCGATGCCGATTTGCCGGTGTTTTATGGTCCGGGTGATGGCGTGATAGAAGTGACGACAAATTATGGTGCGTATAGCCAGATTATGAACAAAGCGAATATCAAAATTGTACAAGTGAGTTTATCGCCAAGACGTGCTTGGGAAATTAAAGCTGACAAAGGCTTGGTGATTGCGCTGGGGCGCGAGGATATGCAAGCGCGTTTGAGAAAATTTGCGCGTGCGTATCAATCGACTTTGAGTCAATTAAATGTAAATGTGGCTTATGCCGATTTGCGTTACCCAAATGGATTCGCGGTACGAAAACCAGTTAACTTAAATTATAAATCAGTATTAGATAAAACTTTGTCAACATTACCAACCACACCTGCAACACCAACCAAGCCAGCTAAAACGCTTAAGCCTGTAGTTGATAAAGTAGACAAACCGGTTAAAGAGGAAGCTTAAAAGTTTGAAAAAGGGAGTTAAATATGAGTAAAGTCCGTGAAGATAAAAACCTAATTGTGGGGTTGGATATCGGCACATCCAAAATTGTGACCATTGTGGCAGAGTTGCTGCCAGAAGGCACCCTGAAGGTGATTGGCTTGGGACAACATGCCTCGCGCGGCTTAAAAAAAGGTGTCGTAATTAATATCGATTCCACCATGCAAGCCATTCAGCGATCAATCGAAGAAGCCGAGTTGATGGCCGATTGCAAAATCAACACGGTGTTTACTGGCATTGCTGGCAATCACATCAAAAGCCTTAATTCGCATGGCATGGTCAAGATTAAAGATGCCGAAGTCTCACAAATGGATGTGGATCGTGTAGTAGAAACGGCGCGGGCTGTGTCTCTGCCAGCTGATCAGCAAATTTTACATATCCTCACGCAAGAATTTATTATCGATGGTCAAGACGACGTACGTGAACCGCTCGGCATGAGCGGGATGAAGCTGGAAGTGAAAGTGCATATCGTGACTGGCGCGGTTGCGGCCGCGCAAAATATTGTGAAATGTATTAAACGTTGCGGCTTAGAAGTGAGCGATTTGATTTTGCAACCGCTTGCTTCAAGCATTGCCGTGCTGACCGAGGATGAAAAAGAATTGGGTGTTTGTTTGGTGGATATTGGCGGCGGCACTACGGATATTGCCGTGTTCAAGAATGGGGCTATACGTCATACGGCTGTAATAGCAATAGCTGGCGATCAAATCACTAATGACGTCGCAGTAGCTTTCCGTACACCAACGCAATCTGCAGAAGACATCAAAATTAAGCATGGCTGCGCGCTTCGTCAATTAGCCGATGCGCGCGAAGTGGTAGAAGTGCCGGGCGTGGATGGTCGCGAAGCGCGCCAGTTATCCATACAAACGCTGGCAGAAGTGATTGAGCCGCGCGTAGTTGAGTTATACGAGTTGGTGCTACAAGAGCTGCGCCGCAGCGGCATGGAAGAAATGATTGCTTCTGGCATCGTGATTACAGGTGGCTCGGCGATGATGCGCGGCATGCTTGAGTTGGGTGAAGAGATATTCCACATGCCAGTACGTATGGGTATGCCACGCTATGTGGGCGGACTTTCGGAGGTAGTAAGCAATCCGCGCTACGCAACTGGGGTCGGTTTGATTTTGATGGGGAAACAACAGTTGGAACGTCATTTAACCGTGCAAATGGAATCGAGTTCGGTTGGGCGTGTGTTGGAAAAAATGAAAAGCTGGTTCCAGGGAAATTTTTAAAGTTGGTTTGGCTACGATATAACCTAAAGGTTATGTCTGCGCCGCAAAGCAGTGGGCATTAAGTTGTAGATTTAGGGCAGAGCGTGATGTAAATCAAGCTCAAACATTAAAGGCAAAAGGAGAAACAAGATGTTTGAAATTATGGAAAAAGATTCACAAGAGGCCGTAATCAAGGTTATTGGCGTGGGCGGCTGCGGTGGTAACGCAATCGAGCACATGATTACAAAAAACTTAAGCGGTGTAGAATTTATTTGCGCCAATACCGATATGCAAGCACTCAAAAAGAGCAATGCAAAAACCATTTTGCAAATTGGCTCAGAAATCACCAAGGGCTTGGGTGCTGGCGCAAAACCTGAGGTAGGTCGGGATGCTGCATTGGAAGATCGTGACAGAATTGCCGAAATGATTGATGGTGCGGATATGCTATTTATCACCGCTGGCATGGGTGGTGGCACTGGCACTGGCGCCGCGCCGATTATTGCTGAAGTAGCCAAAGAAATGGGTATTTTGACGGTAGCCGTTGTTACCAAGCCATTTGCATTTGAAGGCAAGCGTACCAAAGTTGCGACAGACGGTTTGGAAGAACTTTCACAGCACGTGGATTCTTTAATCGTGATTCCGAACGAAAAACTGATGGAAGTGTTAGGCGAAGATGTACCGTTTTTGCAAGCTTTCGAAGCCGCGAACGACGTACTGCATAATGCTGTCTCAGGTATTGCGGAGATTATTAATTGTCCTGGTTTGGTGAATGTGGATTTTGCCGATGTACGCACAGTCATGAGTGAAATGGGTATGGCAATGATGGGTTCTGCTGAGGCGAGCGGCCCAGAACGTGCGCGGATAGCAGCGGAGCAAGCAGTGGCCAGCCCATTATTAGAAGACGTCAACTTAGCCAATGCGCGCGGCGTTTTAATTAATATTACAGCTAGCAGCAGTTTTAAAATGAAAGAGTACTACGACGTGATGAACACTATTAAAGAGTTCACAGCGGAAGATGCGACAGTGATTGTGGGCAACGTGATGGACGAAAACATGGCTGACCGTTTGCGTGTGACTATGGTTGCGACTGGCTTAAATGGCGCGATTGCACGCCGTCAGCAAAAACCAGAGTTACGTGTCATGACGACTTTGATGACTGGTACAAACAGTCAGCCAGTTTTTGTGGGGGGTGAAGTGGAAGACGAAGCGCCAGCGGTGTTTAGTCAAAACAACCGTCGTGCGCAGGTTGAGGCGATGAAAATGTCGGGCGTTGAGGAATATGACATCCCTGCATTTTTACGCAAACAGGCTGATTAATTGGCTGATAGCCGTTGAAAGCAGTAAAATAGGCTCATATAAAAATGAGTAAGTTAGAAGGAATTAAGTGCTTAAACAAAGGACATTAAAAAAACAGGTGAGTGCCACTGGTGTTGGTTTGCATAATGGTGAAAAAGTCACGCTGACTTTAAAGCCAGCCGCAATCGACACTGGCATCGTGTTCACGCGTACCGATTTGCCCGGTGCGCCTGAAATTCAAGCAACACCTGAAGCGGTGCGTGATACGCGCATGTGTTCTGCCCTAGAACACAATGGTGCGCGTGTCGCCACTGTTGAGCACTTAATGTCCGCGCTGGCTGGTTTGGGTGTGGACAATATTATTGTCGAGGTTACAGCATCAGAAATCCCCATCATGGATGGCAGTTCTGGCCCGTTTATTTTTTTGTTGCAACAAGCTGGGATTGTGGAGCAGCCAGCGGCTAAAAAATTTATAAAAATCAAAAAGTTAGTTGAAGTAAAAGAGCAGGATAAATGGGTAAAATTTGAGCCTTACCACGGTTTTAAAATGGATTTCACCATTGATTTTGCCCATCCTGTGTTTGAAAATTCAGGCCAAAATGTCAAAATTGATTTTGCCGATAATTCTTACGTAAAAGAAATCAGCCGCGCTAGAACATTCGGCTTTATGCATGAGGTGGAATATCTGCGCGCTAATGGATTAGCGCGTGGTGGCAGTTTAGACAACGCGATTGTGTTGGACGAATATCGCATTTTAAACACCGATGGCTTGCGCTACGAAGATGAATTTGCCAAGCATAAAGTACTGGACGCGATTGGTGATTTGTACATGCTCGGGCATCCTTTGCTTGGCGCTTTTACTGCGTATAAATCTGGCCATGCACTCAATAATGCCTTATTGCGTGCGCTGCTGGCGGATGCTAGCGCTTGGGAATATGCCACATTTGAGCGCATTGAAGAAGCGCCAGTGGGCTTTCAAGAACAGACTGCGTTTTTCACTCCCAACCTTATGCCGCATTTTAGTTAAATTCGGAATACCCCAAAATGCCAATCATCCGGCTAACGATTACATTGGTGTTTATTGCAGTGTTTGTATTGGGCGCAACTTATCTGCTTACACGCAATCCCAAATACTTGGTCTATATTAAACAGTTACTTAAATGCACGGGTTGGGCTTTTATTATATTGTTTGTGCTGTACTTAATTACTCGAGTCATTCGTTTTTAGCGTCACCAATATGCCCACTATTTCATTAAAACGCTTAGTTTTCATTAGCATTTTTATTGGTTTTTTTGCAATAAATAGCAGCTTCGCAGCTATGGGTGACGATGATTTTCTGCAAGCGCGTTCCGCTTACGATAAAAAAAATGCCATTGCTTTATATGATTATGTGCAGCAGCTGCAAAACCAACACTATCTGCTAGCGCCATACGCTGACTATTGGCTAATGCTGCTCAATTTAGAAGATGCGGATAATCAAACTGTCACGGATTTTTTGAATAAATATAGCGACTATCCTTTTACGGACAGATTACGTGGCGAATACCTAAAAAAATTAGCTAAAAAACAAGATTGGGTAGCTTTCTCAAATGAAATTTCCAATTACCAGCTAGAGGACCCTGCTGTAGCTTGCTATGCAGCAGAATCTAGCGCGGTCAATGGTGACGCCTCTGTGCTGGAAGGCGCTAAATCACTATGGATGCAAGCCAAAGAGCAACCTGCCAATTGCACCAGTTTGTATGATCGCATGCAGGCTGCGGGTGTGCTAACTGAGGATGATATTTGGGAGCGTTTTCGTTTAGTCTTGGCGGATAGTCGCATTAATCTTGCCAAAGCCATTGTTAAGCGCTCCAAAACGTTTGAGACCAGTCAATACAAGCTGATTGACAAGGCCTACAGTTCGCCGCAGCTAGTGTTGAATAAAAGATTGGTTTCATTTAAAACCAGATTTGGGCGCGAGCTCAATTTGTTCGCTTTAAATCGCATCGCTAAAACCGATTCTTTGCAGGCTTTGAGTGCTTATAAAAGTGTAGAAGATTTATTTAAGCCTGAAGATAGAAGCAATTTTTATGGCAATTTGGCGCTGCAAGCCGCGCAGCGGCAAGAGCCGCAAGCGCTGCAATGGTATGAGCGTGCGGACAGTACTGACCTTAACAAAGAGCAGTTGGCTTGGTTTGTCCGCGCCGGCTTGCGCGAAAAAAATTGGCCTGTGGTATTAAAAGCAGTGGCCAAAATGGCACCAGAGCAGGCCGATGAAGGCGCTTGGCGCTATTGGAAGGCACGTGCACTAAAAGCGCAAAATCAAAGCTTAGAGGCGAATACTTTGTTTGCCAAGTTATCAACGGAGCGCCATTTTTATGGCTGGTTGGCGCAAGATGAGATGGATGATATGATGTCCGCGCCGCTTAATACCTATAAAGTTTCAGATGCAGATGTAGACGAAATCGCCAGTAGGCCAGCGTTTCAGCGTGCAGAGGCGTTGCAACGACTCAATTTTAGGTGGGAGGCGAAATCGGAATGGGTGCAAGCGACTAAAGATTTTGATGACAGACAATTGCTGGCGGCTGCCGAATTTGCAGCGCGTAAAAATTGGTACGATTTGGCAATTATCACCGCCGATAAAACCACAGAAATGCACGATTTTGCACTGCGCTATCCCACGCCCTATCGCAATTTAGTGAAGCCAGCCTCGAGCGAGCAGGCCATTGATGAAGCTTGGGTGTACGGCATTATGCGGCAAGAAAGTCGATTTAACTACTCAGCCAGATCCGGCGCGGGAGCTTCTGGACTAATGCAGCTCATGCCAGCAACGGCTAAGTGGGCGGCCAAGCGCGTAGGTATAAATAACTACAATAATGGCATGATTCACGATCTTGATACCAATATTACCCTTGGCACTTATTATTTGCGTTACACACTAGATTTGATGAACGGGCAAGAAACCATGGCCACCGCGGCGTATAATGCAGGCCCTAGTCGCGCTAAAAAATGGGCAGCCATAACACCGCTAGAAGGTGCTATTTATGCGGAGACTATCCCATTTAGCGAGACACGTAGTTATGTGCAAAAAGTGATGGCAAACGCGCATTTATATGCTGCTCGCTTGGGCTTAAAAACCATGTCGCTCAAGCAGAGATTAGGTGTTGTGCCTAGCAGCATCGGCGTGGCAAGTAATAATCTTGTTGATAATGCAGAGCCAGAACAAGCACTTGAACCAGCCAAACCTACTGAATAAGCAAAAATTAGAAAATAATGACAATTAAAACGACTACCATTAAAACAATCACAGTATTAGGCGGCGCGGGTTTTGTGGGCAGTAGCGTAGTGGTCAAGTTAGACGAGGCGGGCTACCAAGTTAAAGTGCTTTCACGTCGCCGAGAGTCTTCTAAGCATTTAATTTTATTACCGAATGTACAAGTGCAAGAATGCGACATCATGGATAATTTCGCATTTAAAGAAGCGCTAAAAGGTAGCGATGCGGTGATTAATTTAGTTGGCATTTTGCATGAAAGTGGCAATAGCACTTTCGAGAATGCGCATCACCAATTACCGCGCCGCGCTGCGCAGTGTTGTGAAGAACTGGGGATTAACAGACTGCTACAAATGAGTGCTCTGCGGGCCAGTAACCATGCACTTAGCCAGTATCTACGCAGTAAAGCGGCGGGTGAGGCGGCGATTAATGAGTTCAGCAAAAAGCTGGATATCACCATTTTTAAACCTTCGGTTATTTTTGGTCGCGGCGATAGTTTTTTAAATATGTTCACTTCTTTGGTTAAATTTTTGCCTGTCATTTTTTTGGCGAAACCCAACGCAAAATTCCAGCCAATTTGGGTGGAAGACGTTGCTCAATGCTTTGTGAATGCGTTGGAACACACTGAAACATATGGCAAAAGCTACGAGCTGGGCGGACCAAATATTTACACCTTGCGCCAGCTAGTGCAAAAGGTGATGGATGTTTTAGGTAAGCAGCGCCCAATCGTAGGGCTTAACGATACGTTATCGATGGCGCAAGCTTTTATGTTGGAGCTGATGCCGATTAAGCTCATGAGTCGCGACAATATACGTTCCATGCAGGTGGATAGTATTTGCAGCGCGTCTATCGCCGATGAACTTGGCGTTACGCCTATTTCACTCGATGTGGTCGCGCCAGAATATTTGCTCAACTCAAGCCCACGAGCGGCTTACGATGCCTTTCGCAGTGCGGCTGGGCGCGCTATTAGTGCTCGCAGGTAATATGAAGGTTTACTGCGTTGGCGGTGCAGTGCGCGATGAGCTGCTTGGATTAAAAGTAAAAGATAAAGATTTCGTCGTCGTTGGCACCACGCCAGAAGCCATGCTAGATGCGGGTTACAAGCCGGTCGGAAAAGACTTCCCCGTGTTCTTGCATCCCAAAACGCACGAGGAATATGCCCTAGCACGTACCGAGCGCAAAACCGCCAAGGGTTACAAAGGTTTTGTGGTGCATGCTGCGCCAGACGTCACGCTGGAGCAAGATTTAGGCCGCCGTGATTTCACCATCAACGCTATTGCCAAAGATAGCGCGGGTAAGCTCATAGACCCGTTCAACGGACAGTCGGATATTCAAGCCAAAGTGCTACGCCATGTGAGCGATGCTTTTGCGGAAGACCCGGTGCGCATCCTGCGCGCGGCGCGCTTTTCCGCAAGGTTTACCGATTTTACCATTGCGCCAGATACCCTCAATTTAATGCGCCAAATGGTGCAAAATGGTGAGGTTGATGCGCTGGTGCCAGAGCGTGTTTGGCAAGAGCTGGCGCGCGGTTTAATGGAGCAAAAACCCAGCCGTATGTTCGAAGTTTTACGTTCATGTGGCGCGTTGCAAAAAACTCTTCCCGAGCTGGATAAACTTTGGGGTGTGCCGCAACCACCGCAACACCATCCTGAGATTGATGCTGGTGTGCACGTGATGATGGTGATTGATTATGCTGCCAAGCAGAAATTTAGCCTGTCCGTGCGTTTTGCCGCGCTAACGCACGACCTTGGCAAAGGCACCACGCCAGCAGACATTTTGCCGCGCCATATTGGGCACGAGGTGCGCAGTGTACAACTGGTAAAAGAGGTGTGCAAACGCTTAAAAGTGCCCAACGATTGCAAAGAGCTCGGTGTAATTGTGGCCAAGTTTCATGGCAAATTGCACCAAGCACTAAAAATGAAGCCAAGTACTTTGTTAGAGTTTTTAATCGAGCTCGATGCCATTCGCCAACCTGAAAGGTTCGCAAACTTTTTAAAAGCGTGCGAGGCAGATAGCCGCGGCAGAACGGGTTTAGAAAACTGCGAATTACCCGAAGCAGATTTAGTGCTAAAAGTGCTGGATGCTGCCTTAAGTGTAGATGCTGGTGCAGTAGCACAAAAATATACTGAAACTGAAAAGATAAAAGTAGCGGTTTTTGAAGCGAGAATACAAGCGGTTAAACAGGTTTTGTAGGGCGTTAATAAGGCGAAATTATATTATGCTGAAATTGCACTCATACGACATATTGTGTTTGGTGCTAGTAGGCGCTACGCCAGCTATTAACCGATTTAAGTTTTGGTTGATAGAATAAAAGGATCATCAAAAGCGCAATCGTGCTCTTCAAATAGGTCTGAAAGTTTTTTATGGAATTGGTGATAAATTTCCGCGATGCCTACTTGAGTATCCAGCGAAAAACATTTATCTACTAGTATATCCAGTTTTTCTAAGATTTCCGTGTGAGCTTGTTTATGCGCACGAAAGTAATTGTATTCTTCCGTAACGTTTGGCCGACTCAGCATAATCGCTTCTTCATGATTAAAATGCTTGGTTGCAAGCTCAGTGACATAAAATAAGAAAGAGGGTAAGCGACCTCGATAAGTAGCCGTTTTTTCACCTTCAGCTCCTTGTTCGACTAATGTATCCAGCTGACAACAAGTGTCGTGTAAGTCGTCCAAAAACCTTTTTAGCTGAACATGTTCTTCTTCAATAATAATGTAATCAGCAGGTGCCAGTTTTTTTACTGCTTTGTCATGGATCAACATGGTTTCCCTCTCTAGTACCCTTAGCATATTAAGTTTAAATGCTGGCCTTTTAATGAGGCAAAAATTTATTTAACTAGTTCAATAAACTTAATTGTTGTTGTGCTAAGTTGGTTGGATTACGCTTAAACCCACTCTTGGTGTATTGATGCCAGCGGCCAATTACATAGCAGATGAACAAGTTAGCTTGCGCTTCGGGCATGATTTTTTTACCAGAACCCGCCACCGCAATTTTCAGGCTTTGCTTGAGGCTGGCTTCTAGCCTATCGTAAAGTTGGTTGATGCGCGTTTGCAGATGTTCCTCTTCGTTCACCAGCGCATCGCCAATCAGTACACGCGTCATGCCCGGGTTTTTCTCGGCAAATTTAAGCAGCATGTTGACGATAAGTTGCACCTGTTTTGCACCATCTTTTTCGTCGGTGGTGATTTTGTTAATCACACCAAAAATCGAGGTTTCGATAAACTCGATTAAACCTTCAAACATTTGTGCTTTGCTGGCAAAGTGACGATATAGCGCGGCCTCCGAAACATCCAGTTTTGCGGCGAGTGCAGCGGTGGTGATTTTCTCGCGCTTTGGATTTTCCAGCATTTTGGCGAGCGTTTCCAAAATTTGCTGCTTTCGATTTGATGCCATGATATTCCCCTTAAGATTGACTGATTTTATTATAGCTTAAGGTGAGTGAGTGCTAACACTTCATTTAATCGATAGTCGACAAAATTTGGTTTTTGTAACTTTTTTGTTACCCAAATGGTTTGCATACCCAGTCGCTTTGCGGTCATCAATGCAGGTAGATTATCCTCAAGCATCACGCAATTACTCGGTTTAGTTTGCAATGCCTTGAGCAACATCTGAAAGCCACGCACACTGGGTTTGGCGTGAAATTTTGCGGATTCCACACTAAACACCAACTCAAAGCAATCACCAATGCCAAGTAAATCGAGCACGCGCAAAGTATAACCACGCGGCGCGTTGGTGAAAATGACTTTTCGCCCAGAAAGGGTTTGCAGCATGTGGCGCAGGCGCTTGGTTTGCAGCACCATTTCTGGTAGCTTGATGAGCTTGTGTGTCTCGCCCAGAAAGTGATAAGGGTCAACCCCATGATGGCGCATAAGACCCTTAAGCGTGGCACCATACACACGCCAATAATGCTGGCGCAGGCTGTGTGCAGCGGTTTCGTCCATTTCTAGTTCATCCATGATGTATTGCGTCATGGTGCGATTCATCACGGGGAAGATGTGAGCGCTGGCGTCGTGTAGCGTGTCATCTAGGTCAAAAACCCAAACGCGGCTCATAAATTTATTTTGTGGGCGAATCGTGTCGTTGCGCGCGCGCTCATTCCTAGTCTATGCAATTCGATATGCCTTCGTCATTCGCCGTGCGGCGCCCAGCGCTTCATCCTACAAAATAGAATTTCTGTAACCGCGTTAATTGGTTTTACGCTACTTAGCTTTTATAAGCGTGCCTACACCCTCATCGGTTAATACTTCCAGCAACAGTGCATGCTCAACCCGCCCGTCAATGATATGCACCGATTTAACACCACTACGTGCAGCATCAAGCGCAGAGCCAATCTTGGGCAGCATGCCACCAGAGAGCGTACCATCTGCAACCAAGTCATCAATCTGTTTTGGGGTTAAACCTGTGAGCAAATTGCCCTTTTTATCCAGTACGCCGGGTGTATTAGTGAGCAGTATTAATTTTTCAGCACCTAAAATTTCTGCCAGCTTGCCCGCCACCACATCAGCATTAATATTGTATGTTTCGCTATTCGCGCCTACGCCAATGGGTGCGACCACGGGGATGAAATCGCCCGTATCTAAAAAATTGATAATACTTGGGTCAATCGCTGTGATTTCACCTACTTGGCCAACGTCAATCATTTTTGTGGGGTCGTTTATGTCTTCCATCAGCAACTTGTGCGCGTGAATAAAATTGCCATCCTGCCCGGTCAAACCCACCGCTTTGCCACCATGGCGATTAATCAGATTCACGATTTCCTTATTAACTTGGCCGCCCAGTACCATTTCCACCACATCCATGGTTTCGTCATCGGTCACGCGCATGCCTTGAATAAACTCACCTTTTTTGCCGAGCTTGTCCAGCATTTCGTTAATTTGCGGGCCGCCGCCATGCACCACCACCGGGTTCATACCGACGAGCTTGAGCAGCACCACATCTTGCGCGAAACATTCTTTCAAATGCTCCTCAGTCATGGCGTTGCCACCGTATTTAATGACGATGGTTTTATCGAAAAAGCGCTTAATGTAAGGCAGTGCCTCGGCCAGAATCTGTGCTTTGTGAGCTGGTTTAATGTCAGTTTGCATAATGGTTCTCGTGAAATTGTTCATATTGTAACTAAAAAGTATTAAAGCGTTTTAACAAACACCTTAGAATTACGTTGAAAGTTATACATTTTTTGCCTCTCCGTGGGCAATTGTTCAATGCTTCCCTCAATAAAACCGCGTTCTAAAAACCAATGTTCGGTATGCGTGGTTAAGCAGAACAAATGACTAAACCCTAGTTCTTTGGCTTGGTTTTGACAATAGTTAAATAGCTTGTCACCACGCCCGCCACCGCGATATTGTGGATCGATTGCCAGGCAAGCAAACTCGGCCATTTTATCGTCAGTAAATGGGTATAGCGCTGCGCAGCCAATGGTGCAGTTATCGTGTTCCATCACAAAAAAATGGTCAATTTCCACCTCAATGCGCTCACGTCCACGCCGTACTAATACGCCCTCATTTTCAAGCGGTTCGATGAGTTTTAAAATGCCGCCTACGTCGTCAATATTGGCTTGACGCATGGTTTCCAGGCTTTGCTCAGTCACCATGGTGCCAATGCCGTTATGTGTAAAAAGCTCTTGAATAATTGCGCCATCAATATGCCGAGAAATCAGATGAGTACGCGCAACTCCGTGTTCGCAGGCACGAATGGCGGCAGGTAAGTAGTAATTTACATCCTCGGATACGTTAATCGCGGCATCGTTGCTGCTAATGTGTTGCAGTAGGTTTTTGGCTTTTTCGGCAGTCATCTCGCGTAACAATTCACCGCGTAAATTATGTACGCCCTCGCTATCCATTAAAAAGATGAGCTTGTCAGCATCCAGCGCAAGTGCCGCACTAACAGCTACATCTTCCAAACTTAGGTTGAACGCCTCACCCGTAGGTGAGTACCCAAGCGGGGATAGAAGTACTAACTCCCCGCCATCTAAGCGTTTTTGTATGCTTGCCGCGTCTACTTTGCGTACTTCGCCGGTATGTTGCAAATCAACACCATCACGTACACCTAGTGGTTTGGCGGTCACAAAGTTACCACTCGCCACGCGAATATCCGCGCCTGCCATGGGTGAATTAGCTATGCCCATGGAAAGTAGCGCCTCAATTTCCACCCGCACAGCACCATTGGCTTCTTTAACGATTTCCATCGCCTCGTCATCCGTCACACGCAAACCGTTGTGCAGCGTGGGAGTGAGTTTAGCGCGTTTTAGGCGTTGCTCAATTTGTGGGCGAGCGCCATGCACCAATACCAGTCTCACTTCCAGGCTGGCCAGTAAATTTAAATCGTGCGAGAGTGCAATAAATTGTTTTTCATCCACTACTTCACCACCAAACGCGATGACAAAAGTGCGGCCTCCAAATGCGTGAATATAAGGCGTGGCGGAGCGAAACCATTGTACGAAATCTTTTGCATTGGCTACATTTGTGGCGGTAGGTTGAGGTTGCGAAGTTTCGCTCTGCGCGTACAAATAGGCTGGTGTGCAATCAAGCGCAGACGCCACTTTGCGTAGCATAGTCTCGTTAATGCCTAACTCGCCACGTTCGATGCGCGATAAATTGCCCGCATCCGCATCCACTTGGTTGGCAAGTGCTTGCAGCGTAATGTTTAGCGATTTACGCCGAGACCGAATAGAAGAACCGAGTTGCATAATTATTTAATAGTTATGTAAAATTTACATAATAATAAATAGTATTTGTAATTTATGCAAATATTTAGATTTAAAAATCACCCCAAAGTGATTGCATCACCGCAATTGCAGTTGGTGCGGCAGTTTCGGTGCGCAAAATTCGTGGGCCTAAAACTACCGATTGAAAACCGTGATCAATGGCGACAGCGATTTCAGCTTGCGTTAAGCCGCCTTCGGCGCCAATTAATAATTGAATATCTTGTGTAGATTTTGGTAGCTCCGCCAAAGGTTTTGCGCCTACAGGGTTTAACATAATGCGCGTGGCATTGGCTTGAGGATTGGCCACCAGCCAATTTGACAGCGTTATTGGTATCAAAACTGCGGGAATTTTTGCCCGTCCACATTGCTCGCAAGCAGAAATCACTACATTTTGCCAATGCTCCAAGCGTTTTTGTGTGCGCTCTGCAGAAAGCTTCACCACGCTGCGCTCAGTAAAGATTGGCTGAATTTGTTTTACACCTAATTCCACCGCTTTTTGAATGGTGTAATCCATGCGGTCACCACTGGAAATGCCTTGCAATAACGTGATATTGAGTGGCGATTCGTTATTAACCACTTCGCTAGCTTTTATTTTGGCCAGCACCTCGCTTTTTTTAACGCTAATGAGCTCGCACGCGTAATCAAAACCATCGCCATTAAATAACTTAATCGCATTGCCCACATTCAAGCGCAGCACGCGTGTGGCGTGAGTTGCGGCGTTATCGCTTAGCCTAATGGCTGCGCCAATGACCAAATTTTCAGCGCTATAAAATCGAAGGTTAGACATGATGCAAACAACTTAAAGTGATAAGATTGAATTATAAAGTTTTTGGAGCCCAAGTTGGGAATTTAGCATGGCAAGTTTAAACCCACCCGTGTGCGATTTTGGTTGGAAAGCGCCCGATTTCAATTTGCAAAATGTAGATGGCAACATGATTTCGCGTGACCAAATCATGGGTAAAAATGGCTTATTGGTGATGTTTATTTGTAATCACTGCCCTTACGTAAAAGCTATTTTGCCGCGTTTGATTGCGGACGTGCGCGAGCTGAAAATGCTCGGCATTAATACAGTCGCGATTATGTCGAACGACCCAAAAGATCACCCGGAAGATAGCTGGGACAATATGCAAAAAGTCGCACGCGAGATGGATTTCCCATTTCCTTATCTTTTAGATGCAAACCAGCAAATTGCCAAAGCTTATGGCGCAGTTTGCACGCCAGACTTTTTTGGCTTCAATAATAAAGTCCAACTGCAATACCGTGGCCGTTTTGATGAAAGCCGTAAAGAAACCGCGCCCAACAGTACGCGCGATTTGTTTTATGCGATGAGACAAATTGCAGACAAAGGCACAGGGCCAAAAGAGCAGATTGCTAGCATTGGTTGCAGCATCAAGTGGAGCGAAGCATGAATAAACTCAAATGGGGCATTTTAGGCGCGGCGCGTGTGAACGAGCGCTTGCTGCCCGCGATTATCGAAGCACCCAATTCACAATTGGTTGCAATCGCCAGCCGCCGTGCGGGCGCGGCAAAAGCGACGTTGGAAAAATATGCGCCTTGCTACGTTAATAGCGTGCAATGTTACGACGATATGGATGCGTTGATTGGCGACAAAAATATCGAAGCAGTGTACTGCCCCATGGCAAATGAGGAGCACGCGAAATGGGCACTGAAGGCAATTCAATCAGGCAAACATGTGCTCATTGAAAAACCGATGGCACTAAAAGTAAAAGATATTGAGGCGATTGAAGCGGCGTCGAAAAAAAATAACGTAAAAGTGATGGAAGGCTTTATGTATCGCTTTCATCCGCAACATAAAAGGCTGCAAGAGATTGTGGAAAGCGGCTTGATTGGCGATGTGCTCTCGGCTCGTGCTTCGTACTCGTTTTTGATGAAGCAAGCGCGCATGTATCGCATTAACCGTAGCATGGCAGATGGCGGTGGCGCGATGTGGGATATTGGCCCTTACGCGATTCATTCTTTGCGTTGGTGCTTCCAAAAAGACGGAAAACCAGCCGAGCCTAAATCTATCATCGCCCAAGCCAAATTGAATGAGCATGGCGCAGATATAGTCACCAGCGGCGTGCTGGATTTTGGGAATGATGCCGAAGGCCGCGCTCGCT
>JANYGD010000117.1 GCA_025359405.1 Methylotenera sp.
TCACGATCAATTTCTCGCCCACCGAAATTAGATAAAAGTTGCGTTTTCATTTGGCAATCGATCATGCCAACAGCTTGATGTTTAAGATGATTCACCAAATGTACAAACGCGACTTTTGAGGCATCGGTAACGTGATGAAACATGCTTTCGCCATAAAACATATTACCGATTTTAACGCCGTAGCAGCCGCCAACTAGTTGGTTATCCAGCCAACTTTCGGCGCTGATTGCGAAGCCAAGTTGATGCAGTTCACAATATGCTTCAATCATTTCAATCGTAATCCACGTGCTTGCTTGTTCATCTCTCGGCGTTTCGCTACAAGCAGTCATTACTTCTCGAAAAGCCGTATTAAAACGTACTTCAAATGCTTGTTTTTTAAGGGTTTTTTTAAGTGATGCGGAGATTTTCAACTCGTCTGGAAACAAGACCATACGCGGGTTTGGGCTCCACCACATGATGGGTTCGTTCGCATTAAACCAAGGAAAAATGCCTTGTTTGTAAGCACTTAAAAGGCGCGCTACAGATAAATCACCCCCGATGGCGATTAAGCCATTTGGCTCTGTTAGTGCAAGTGATAATGACGGAAAAGCGCAATCGCCCTCAATCGCCGCAACGCGGCCATTTGGAAGTTGATAATAGCCAACGCTCAATCTAGATGAGCATCCACAAAGCCATGCCCGCCATCAGCAAATCTTCAATAATAGTGACGGTGGTCATGGGCAAATTAAAGCCTGTGCCCAAACAGGCGCAGCGGATTTTTTGCTTGTTCATCACCGCCAAAATCACGCCGATGCTGGAAAAAGTCATTACAATTAAGGTAATAGCATTTGCAAGCATCGGCCTGTAGTCCAATAGATATAAGGTGCCTAGCCCAAGCTCAATAAATGGATAAATGAATCCATAAGCATAAACGCGTTTGGCCAGTAAATCGTACATGGCATAACTGCTAGCGAAACCTGCCAAGTCGAGTAGTTTAAAAAACGAAAATACTAAGAAAAAACCTGCCATAAAATTGGGCATAAAACGATGTAAAACAAAATTGCCACTTGCCGCTTCAATCGCTAAAGTCACCAGCAAAATATAGAAAAATACGAGTATCAGCGGCTTGTAAGTCGTTAAAAATGACTTTGAGTCTTCACTATTTTTTACATTGCTTGCAGACAAAATCTCTGCGCCAATTTGATAATTACCCAC
Organism: Methylotenera sp.; assembly: GCA_025359405.1. Taxonomy (GTDB): domain Bacteria; phylum Pseudomonadota; class Gammaproteobacteria; order Burkholderiales; family Methylophilaceae; genus Methylotenera_A. The sequence continues at coordinate 1,195 of JANYGD010000117.1, forward strand.
GTTTTTTAAAATCGTATTCAGTGTATCAACATTATCTTTTTGGCCTGTAAGCGTTACCTGTGGCGGCTTAAGCGTAACTTCAACAAAATCCGCATGCGGCGCTAAAGCAGCTTGTACTTTGGCAACGCAGTTGTTGCAAGTGAGGCCGGTTATAGAGTAAATTGTGTGTGTTTTCATAGCATTACCATATTTTGTAAAATCGGTGTAAGCTCTAATTTAAGCCATAAATAAATAATGGTCAGAGTAATATTAAAAGTATAAAACTATAAAGTTTAGATAATAAATTTTCCGAGGAGTTTTTATTTTATGAACACTATATATAAAAAAACGCTAAAAGGGGTTGAGGAGACCTCATTGCGTAGCCAAGGTTTGCAATTAAAGTTTCGCGAATACTTAAAATTGGTGGATGGCGTGAAATCTGCGGATGAAATCCAGCGCGAAAATCCCAGTTTGCAAGAAGTGGATACGGCATTAATGGTATTAAAAGACGAAGGCTATATAGAAGTTTTGCATTAAAATATAGTAAAAATAAACACCATAAGTCTTTGTAATTTAATGAAAAGTGCGTAGAATGCGCGCCTTATGGAAGTTTATACCAATAACCTAGCTAAACCTATTCACAGCTATCGTCCGTATTGGGCGAAACGCTTTGGTACTGCGCCTATGTTGCCAATGACGCGCGCCGAGATGGGCGCGCTGGGTTGGGATTCTTGCGACATTATTTTGGTCACCGGCGATTGCTATATCGACCACCCCAGCTTTGGCATGGCGCTAGTTGGGCGCTTGCTTGAAGCGCAGGGTTTCCGTGTCGGTATTATCGCGCAGCCAGATTGGCAAAATGCCAGTGCTTTCAAGGCGCTTGGGAAGCCTAATCTCTACTTCGGTATCACCGCCGGCAATATGGATAGCATGGTCAATCGCTATACCGCCGACCGTAAAATTCGCAGCGACGATGCATATACTCCCGATGCCGCGCCCAATAAAAGGCCAGACCGTGCAGTTTTAGTCTATTCGCAACGTTGTCGCGAAGCCTATTCGCAAGTGCCGTTGGTTATCGGCAGTATCGAAGCCAGTTTGCGCCGCATCGCGCATTACGATTATTGGAGCGACAAAGTGCGCCGCAGTATTTTGGTGGATTCTAAAGCTGATATTCTGATTTACGGTAATGCTGAGCGCGCGCTGGTTGAGTTAAGTCACCGCATCGCCAAAGGCGATAAAATAAGCGACATTCAAGATGTTCGCGGTACGGCTTTTTTACGCAAAAATATTCCTGAAGGCTGGAGCGAAGTTGAAAGTACCAAATTAGACCGCCCAGGCACGATTGATAAAGCCATAGATCCGTACGAAATGAAAATGGGCAAGGCCGATGCCAGTTGTGCGACTGAAGATAGCAAGCCAAAACTGCCAGAGGGCACAAAAGCCATTGAGATTGTGGTTAATACACGATTAAAAGCACCTAAAGCCGATAGAAGCAAGCAAGTGGTACGTTTACCGGCGTATGAAGAAGTCTCGCAAGACCCAGTGTTGTATGCCCATGCTTCGCGCGTACTGCACCTAGAGGCCAACCCGGGCAATGCGCGCGCACTGGTGCAAAAGCATGGTGACCGCGAAGTGTGGCTTAACCCGCCGCCGATTCCGCTCACCACCAAAGAGATGGATTACGTGTACGACATGCCCTATGCGCGCAAACCTCACCCCATCTACAAAAACGCCAAAATTCCCGCCTGGGAGATGATACGGTTTAGTGTGAACATCATGCGCGGCTGCTTTGGTGGCTGCACGTTTTGCAGTATTACCGAGCACGAAGGCCGCATTATTCAAAGCCGCTCTGAGGAATCAATACTCAAAGAAGTTGAAGAAATTCGCGATAAAGTAGATGGCTTTACCGGCATCATTTCAGATCTCGGCGGGCCAACTGCCAATATGTACCGCATTGCCTGCAAAAGTGAAAAAATCGAGCAAGCTTGCCGCAAACTAAGCTGCGTTTACCCGGGTATTTGCGAGAATTTGAATACCGATCACAGCGCGCTGATTCAGCTTTACCGCAAAGCCCGCGCCATTAAAGGCGTTAAGAAGATTTTGATTGGCTCTGGATTGCGTTACGATTTGGCGGTGAAATCGCCGGAATACGTGAAAGAGCTAGTGCAACATCACGTCGGCGGCTACTTAAAAATCGCGCCGGAACACAGCGAAGAAAACGTGTTGAGCAAAATGATGAAGCCGGGCATGGGCGCATACGATGAATTTAAAGCCATGTTCGAGAAATTTAGCGCCGAGGCAGGCAAAAAGCAGTACCTCATTCCTTATTTCATCGCCGCGCACCCGGGCACTACGGATGAAGACATGCTGAATTTAGCGCTGTGGTTGAAAAAGTACGATTTTAGGCTAGACCAAGTGCAGAACTTTACGCCCACGCCGATGGCGATGGCGACGGCCATGTATCACAGCGGCAAAAACCCGCTACGTAAAGTCACGGTGGATTCCGAGAACGTGCCGATTCCCAAGGCGGGCGGCGTGCGCAAGCTGCACAAGGCGTTTATTCGCTACCACGACCCCGCCAATTGGCCGATGTTGCGTGAAGCGCTAAAACGCATGGGACGTGAAGATTTGATCGGCAATAGCAGAAAACACTTGATACCGGCGTTTCAGCCCGCAGTAATGGGCGCCGTGCGGCAATCGGATGGCAGTACGTTTAAGCCGAAAGTATTGCCGAAAAGTTTCAACCAAATGAAAAACCCTGCACGTCCGGCACGTGGGCGTAAGTAAGATTTTCCCCTCTCTCATTTTCAAGGGGAGAGGGCTAGGGTGAGGGGTAGTCCTCTCAGCCGTCATTCCGTACTTGATACGGAATCCAGTGGCTTTTAGATACAAGTCGGGGGTAGCCCGACGGCTAATCACTTTCTTTTGTTTGTGCAAAAGAAAGTAATCAAAGAAAATCACACCCCGCTGCCGCTTCATCCTTCGGTCTTAGCGCGGCGACTGGGGCGGCTGCGGAACTCGGATTTTCAATCCTCAAACAGTCCTCGCCGCCTACCATCTGCCTCTCAAGCCGAAGGCGCGGCAAGGGGTTTGGAAAACCATGCGAGCACCGCCATTATTTCCCTCTCCCATTTTTAAGGGGAGAGGGCTAGGGTGAGGGGTTTATTGCAACCACGCCACCAACGCCGCGCAGCCAAGCACCGCCAGCGGCGCTGCCCACATGTGTAAAAAGGTGGGAATATAAGCCAGTTGAGGGTTCGCGGGCAGGTAGCGCACGGGCACTTGCTCGCCTTGCGTCGGTTTTGGGTAGGCGTGGCCTGCCACCGCGGTAAATTGGTGCGCTTGGCCGTTTTCATCCTTAAAAATCACCACAGCTTTATAAAACACCGTGTCGTCCATCTCGCTTTTGAGGTGATTAGTCACCGTGCCAAGCGTGGATTTGTCGCGCAACCACACGTTAAGGCGGCGCAAAAGCAGCCAAAGCGCGAAAAAATTGCACAGCACACCCACAATGGCACAATACGTTTTCATGGTTAAGTCCTCACGGTTGTTCGGCGGATTATGCAGGTTAGTCCGACTTGCGAGTTACATCAGCACTTATAAACTTCAAAATAAACCAAAATTGCCGTAAGAATTACCAATACAAAGGTTAAAGCGAAAAGACCCCACGTCAGTTTTTTTATTACTTTTTCTTCCTTTTGAAGTGCGTCTTTTAGCCTAAGATATGATTCAATGACTCCAAACATATCTAAGGTCCCTCCTGCTTTTACTAGGTCTGTATCCGGCAACTTTCTAAGCTTTTCGATATCGTCATCGCTTAATTTTGACAAGTCTTTGCCAAAGAAATCTTTTAGCTCTTTATTCATATAAACCCTAATATTGTGTGTACACTAAAATAATAATCTAAATTTGTATTAGGCTAAATTAATTCATTTTCACTCAACCACCGCCATTCGCCTTGTTTCAAGTCTTCCGGTAGTTTGAGCGCGCCAATTTGGATGCGTTTTAAGCCTTTTTGGCTATAACGGCAACCCCAATAATCGCATAAACGCTTCCACCTTATCGGTATAAGTACTAGTCAAGCCTAAATTTTCGTTAATTTCACTATGTGACATGTTTTCTGGTAGCAGACTTGCCTGTGTGCCCAGCGAAGTGGCTTTATCAATGAAGGCTTGGGCTTGCACGCAGGGTTGGTCTTTTCTTTTTGTAGAACAGACAGCCAGCATTGGAACGGTTTTTTGAGTGAGTTGATAACTAGGTGAGGTATTTTGCCAAAATTTAGTATCGGTGCCGAAAGCTTGGTCATACAGTGGGAAATGTTTAGACGACATGGTTTTTTCAATGCCATAGCCGCCGCTATCTAGCATCACAGTGCCTAACCAAGGCTGTGCGCCTTGTTGTTTGGCTATGGTGGGGCTTGCAGTAATCAGCGCGACCAAATGCGCGCCGGCCGAGTGCCCTATGATGATAAAGTGTTTGCTATCACCACCCCAATTTGGCGCGAGTGCTTGCGCTTTGGCAAGCGCTAAAGCGACGTCGTTGGCTTGTACGAGCGGATTGGCTGCTGGCAGCATGCGGTAATTCACGGAAACAAAGATAATACCCTTAGGTAGCCAGCGATTTGCTTTGTTTTCTACCACGCGACTCATGGCCTTATCACCTCTACGCCATCCGCCCCCATGCACCATGAGGACGACAGGCGCATTGTGGGCATTTTGTGGAATATAAACATCAAAGTGCTGCGCTTTATCTGTGCCGTAAGCGATGTCGCGCTGCACCGTGGCATTTTCTGGCGTAAAGACATTGTTGGCGTTCTCGTCTCCTTTATCCATTTCATCGACGTTCTGACGATTTGCTATTCGTTCTGCAATACGCTCTCGGATTGTTTGTGAGAAGGTGTTTTGGCTGGTAAAAATCAACAGGAGTACGATGAAGTAAATACTCGGTTTTTTCATGGTAGTTGCCCTTTTGAAAGTATGCTATTGCCCAACGTATCAGACGTGAATTTGATGACAGCCCTTCGAGTAATTACTTTAACTTGGGCTAAGTCTTGCCATATCATTTGCACTCAGCCAGCGCCACTCGCCAACAGCCAAATTATCAGGTAGTTTTAACTCACCAATTTGGATGCGTTTTAAGCCTTCCACACGGTTACTAATTGCGGCGATCATGCGTTTGACTTGGTGGTATTTGCCTTCCGCCAGCGTCATGTGAATGACGTGCTCGCTGACTTGTTCCACGGCAAGGGCGGCAATGGTTTGGTCTTCATCCACCAATTTTATCCCGTTGAGAAGCGCATGGATATTGGCTTGCAGGACAGGGTGTTTGCACGTGACTTCATACACTTTTGGTACTTTGTGTTTGGGCGAGCTCATTTTATGAATAAATTGCCCGTCGTCGGAAATCAAAATCAAGCCGGTGGTGTCTTCGTCCAGCCGCCCGATGCACTGCACGCCGCGTTCTACCAGTGGGTGCGGCAACAGGCTGTAAATGGTCGGGTGGTGCTGGGTTTTGTGCGAGCACTCGTAATTGCTGGGTTTGTGCAGCATCAGGTAAGATTTTTCGCGGTAATCCCAAGGCTCATTTTTTACTGTAAATTTTAAATTTTCCAGTGAAAGTTCTGTGTCAGGGTCATCGCACATTTCGCCATTTACCGTGATTTCTTCATTAATAATCATAATGCGGCATTGCTTGCGCGTGCCAAAGCCTTGTTTGCTGAGGATACGTTCCAGATCAAGTTTTTTTGCCATGTGCGTATTATAAGGCACAAATAAAAACGCCCACTCACCGTGGGCGTCGTGTTAATAATTTTGCGGACTAGTCTTTTTTAGCAACAAAGTTATACACCAGTGCGCCGATGATGCCGCCGATGATAGGTGCTACCCAAAACAACCAAAGTTGTTGCAGATAAATGCCGCCTGCAAACAGCGCTTGGCCTGTGCTACGTGCTGGGTTGACAGAGGTATTGGTCACCGGAATGCTAATTAAGTGAATGAGTGTGAGCGTTAAACCAATGGCAAGCGGCGCTAAGCCGGCAGGCGCGCGGGCGTCAGTTGCACCCATAATGATGAACAGAAACACGGCAGTCATTACCACTTCGCACACAAATGCGGCGTGTAGTGCATAACCATGCGGGGACGCTTCACCATAACCATTCGCCGCAAAGCCGCCTAAGGAAAAGCCTGCTTGCCCACTGGCGATGCACCAGATAATGGATGCGGCTAAAATAGCGCCTAACACTTGCGCAATGATGTAATGCGGTAATTCGCTGGATTTGAATCTACCGCCCGCCACTAAGCCAATAGATACGGCAGGGTTGAGATGGCAGCCTGAAATATGGCCGATTGCGTAGGCCATCGTCACCACAGTTAAACCGAAGGCAAAAGAAACGCCTAAATAGCCAATGCCTAAATCTGGTATGCCAGCCGACAAGACTGCGCTGCCGCAACCGCCCAACACCAGCCAAAAAGTACCGATTAATTCTGCTAAAGCACGTTTAGTTAATGACATTTGAAGCCTCCCTAGGTTTTTAATTTTTTAGTTAAAGCAGAAATAATTTACGCTAAATTAGGCGGGATAACAAGCGGCTTAAGTTAGAATATGGGTTAAATAATTTTTGGCCAAATAATGAGCTTTAAACATATAGTCTCGCGCGACAATCCAATTTTTAAACATCTTAAAAAACTGTCTGAAAACGCGCGTGAGCGCCGCGCAGAGGGCAAAACATTGCTCGACGGCGTGCATTTAATCGAGGCTTACGTACAAGCTTTTGGCGAGCCTGAACTCGTCATTATCCCTGAAGGTAAAAGCTCGCTCGAAGCGACGCAACTCATGCAGCAGCTTGAGCATGTCAACACCATCATGTTCCCCACTCTGATGTTTGCAGAACTTACGCCAGTGGCAAGCAGCACGGGTATTTTGGCGTTGGTGGCCATTCCAAAAATCGGGCCGCAAATTGCGCCGCCAAATGAGGTGAAATTTGCTTTGATGCTGGAAGACATTCAAGACCCTGGCAATTTAGGCAGCATGCTGCGCACTGCGCTGGGCGCGGGGGTTGACGCGGTGTATTTAAGCAAAGGCTGCACCGATGTCTGGTCGCCCAAAGCCTTGCGCGGGGGTCAAGGGGCGCAGTTTAACTTGCCGATTTTTGAAGGCATGAATATTGTAGAAGCTATGCAAAACTTTGCAGGGAATACTTACGCGACGACCTTGGATGGTGAATCGCTCTACGCACAAGATTTAAGCAAACCGACCGCATTTGTGATTGGCAACGAGGGTGCGGGATTGAGTGCTACGGCGCTTCAGGCGGCGAGCCACCAAATCAGCATTCCCATGCATCAAAATTTGGAATCACTCAATGCAGCGGCTGCGACGGCGGTATGTTTGTTTGAGCGTGCGCGACAAATGGTTCGTTGAAAGTGCAAAGTTTTTCATTTGAAGTATTTTAACATTTGCAAGAGCTAAAAAGTTCAGTTAAGCTCTGCTTAGAGCTGCAAGCGAAGAAGTTAAATTAAGAAGACATTGGGCGCAAAATAAATAATGAAATTTATTGGCAAAGAACTTTTAACTAAAAAAACGCTGACTACAAAACAGGTAGTTATTAGAATTGCATCAATTGAGATGACGCTAGAGCTTCTCATTATGCTGGTATTCAGAGTGGTTCCGCATGAAGCAGGCACAATACAAGAAGCACTTTTAGACCCTTTAATATTGATATGTTTTTCAACGCCACTAATTTATTTCTTTATAATTAAGCCATTTGTTGAGGCGCGCGATGAAGCGATTGTGCACATTAACCACTTGGCACACAGCGACCCACTAACAAAACTGGCCAATCGCCGACTTGTTTTAGATTACCTAGAAATGCTGGTGGCGAGCAATGTGCGGCATAAAGATCACGGTGCGGTATTGTTAGTCGATTTAGATGGTTTTAAGCCAGTGAACGATAATTACGGACATGATGCAGGCGATGCGCTACTGATTAAAATTGGTGAACGTTTAAGAAATTGTGTGCGGGCAGAGGATGTGGTTGGTAGATTGGGTGGTGACGAGTTTATAATTTTGTTGCGTCGCCTAGGGTCCGATGAAAAAATTGCACGCTACGTTGCCCAATTTGTAGCCTATAAATTAATTAAAAAAGTGATGGAACCGGAAGTGTACAACGGTAATGTTTTGCGAGTGGGCGCCAGCGTTGGCATACGCCTGTTTGGCGCTGAAACAGACGTACATAAAATTGTCAGTGATGGCGATGCGGCGATGTATCGTGCAAAAGCAAATGGTAAAGGTTGCGCTGTATTTTTTGATGATGAAAAAGTTTAAATTGACTTAATTTGCCGCAGGTTTGGCACGTTTGAAATTTTCCAGTTTGTAATCGCCCAGCGCCAACCTTTGTCGAGTGTGGCGTTTTTTATTTCGGTCGGCGGATTTTGCCCTAAAAAGCTTAGAGCATCAAATAATTGATGCTCTGTAAGGCTTGTGGATATTGGCTTTGCAAGAGTCTGCTTACTGAGTTTTTCACCTGCTAAATTGACTGCGACTGGCACATGCGCATAAAGTGGCGTAGCAAAGCCAAGTAACTGCTGCAAGTAAATTTGCCGCGGTGTGGAATCGAGTAAATCTGCGCCGCGTACAACGTGAGTAACGCCTTGCGTAGCATCATCCACCACCACAGCAAGCTGGTAAGCAAATAATCCATCGGCACGTTTTACAATAAAATCGCCGACATCGCGTGCAAGATTTTGTGTGATTTCACCTTGAATTCTGTCTACAAAAGTAATGTTTTTGTCCAAAACCGCAACCCTAGCAGCCGCATGGATATTGGTGGGTTTTGGAGCATGCTTTAAACAAGTTTTTGGATATATTAATCCATCAATTCCTGATGCATTGCTGGAATCTGCGATTTCTTTGCGCGTACAAGTGCATGGATAAATTAGCTGTTTATTTTGCAAAGTATTTAGTGCGTCTGCATAGTATTCGGCTCGCTGGCTTTGATGAACAACTGCATCGTCCCATTCAAATCCAAATGCATCAAGTTGCTGCAAAATAGTATCGGCTGCGCCTTTCACTTCGCGTGGTTCATCAAGGTTTTCCATGCGTAACAGCCATTTGCCGCCTTGCGATTTGGCATCGCAATAACTCGCGACAGCGGCGACTAATGAACCAAAATGCAATGGGCCAGTGGGCGAGGGTGCAAATCTTCCTGTGTATTGCATTTTTACTGGATTGGTTGAACGTATGGTGGAATATGCCAAGCCTGCAGTTGCTTGCCGAGTAGTTGCAAATTGCATTGCAAGCGATCTGCGCCGTTGGCGCTTACTTCAAATTCATAGAAGCGTTGTAATTGTGCATGACCGCGACTATCACGACCAAAGCGTATCATATTGCAAGCCACGGTTTCATCTAAAAGCTGCAAATTGCAACGGTTTGCCAACTCACGCCCAAAACCGATAGCGATTTCGCGTTTGGATATGCTATCTAACCAAAACCATGCCGCCAATAGCAGTAATGCCAATAAAAGGGATTCCAACATAATATGTTTACTTTTTTATTTACAACAGACAAAATATAATTAAACTGACCCTATACTATATGAGACATTTATTATATATTTCAATAGATTATGCAGTAGAATTAAAAATATAATTTAAGTGATGATTTTATGACGATTGAACAACGCGAACAACAAGCGCTAGAAGTTTATATCAAGTTACTTACTGGCAAGGGGTTTGGCCCAGATACTTTTGTGCCGCGGGTTAACTTTTTAAATAAATTAATGCCTATGTTGGCGAATAAAGAGCTGAATGGTCGAGAGTATCGTATCGCTATCGAGAATCTGATGGATTCAGTAGAAGGGGGCGATTGGGCAGAAAGTTTGGTAATAGCGCGCGAGTACTATCCCTTTTGGATCAATGATTTAAAGGCGGTTGCACAGCTTAGCAAAAATGCAACTAAAGACACTTTACCTATTGATTGGCAACCTACACATGTTGAATTAAGTAGCTTGTGGCACACGGTGGACGAAGAAAAGTTTGGTACCACCGACAGTTGGGCACTAAAAGGCTACGCCAAGGCTTTGCGTTTTGAAAATGCTGAACAAACGCTGATTGATACGCGCTTAAAGTTGGCCAAAATTATGCTGGTGCGTTTAAGAGATGCACCCGAAAAAAGCAATAAAGCCTATAGAACGACGGTAGACGCGACGTTACCACTATTTGAAGTGAAGAAAAACCGCCGCTTATTTTTAGTGGTGGTGCGCGAGTTTTTCCATTTTTGGGCAGGCAATCCTGATGCTGATAAATTTGTACTTAACAATCACACTGTGAGCATGCTTTAAAAGCCTCATTTTGCTTTAAATTGGTGCAATGCACTTCACTTAGCACTTATTTAGTGCAATTTTCTTGCCCCGATTTATAAAATCCCTTTAAAATCAAAGTTAGTTCAAATGGCTTAAATATTGCTTAGAAAGCTGTGGCTTTTAAAGCTAAAAAGACATATAAAAATTTATTAGGGGAGTGAATTTCAATGGAAGCATTAGTCTCTGCCAATGACGTATTATTTGTGTTGCTGGGCGCCGTTATGGTGCTGGCCATGCATGCAGGTTTCGCGTTTTTAGAGCTTGGCACCGTCCGCAGTAAAAACCAAGTCAATGCGCTAGTTAAAATTATGGTCGATTTTTCCATCTCGACCATGGCCTATTTCTTCATCGGCTACAGCATTGCTTATGGTGTGAATTTTTTCAGTGGTGCAGAGGTGCTAGCCGCTAAAAATGGTTATGGTTTAGTTAAATTCTTTTTCCTGCTCACCTTCGCTGCGGCCATACCAGCTATTGTTTCTGGCGGTATTGCAGAGCGTGCAAAATTCAATCCACAAATTGCGGCTACATTTTTATTGGTGGGTTTCGTCTATCCATTTTTTGAAGGCATCGCTTGGAATAAGCACTATGGCTTTCAAGATTGGTTGCTCGCAAATTTTGGTGCCAATTTTCACGATTTTGCAGGCTCGGTGGTGGTACACGCAATGGGCGGTTGGATTGCGTTAGTAGCAGTGATTTTACTAGGCGCACGCACTGGGCGCTATGGCAAAGATGGGCGTTTGCACGCGCATCCACCTTCAAATATTCCATTCTTGGCGCTAGGTGCATGGATACTCACTGTGGGCTGGTTTGGTTTTAATGTGATGTCCGCACAAAGCATTCAGGGTATTTCTGGTTTGGTTGCGGTAAATTCACTCATGGCATTGGTCGGTGGAACGTTAGCTGCCTTGGTGATGGGCAAAAATGACCCAGGTTTTGTGCATAACGGCCCCTTAGCTGGTCTAGTCGCCATCTGTGCGGGCTCCGATGTCATGCACCCACTTGGTGCGCTGGCAACGGGTGCGGTGGCTGGTGTGTTATTTGTATGGGCGTTCACAGTCACACAAAATCGCTTAAAAATTGATGATGTACTGGGCGTGTGGCCATTGCATGGTCTGTGTGGCGCTTGGGGCGGCATCGCAGCCGGCATTTTCGGGCTAAAATCTTTTGGCGGCTTGGGTGGCGTGAGTTTTATGTCGCAATTAATCGGCACTGGTTTGGGCATAATCATTGCGCTGGCTGGTGGAGCGCTTGTCTACAGCGGGCTTAAACAGCTACTTGGCATCCGCATGAGCCAAGAAGAAGAATTTGAAGGTGCAGACCTTTCCATTCACAAAATTGGGGCAACTGCGGAAGATTAAGCTTAGATTTTCGCAATAGACATAACGCCATGCTAAAATTAGGCATGGTGTTTTTTCATGTAATTATCCCTGCTGCAGGCACTGGCCGCCGCATGGCGAATGTGCTGCCCAAGCAATATATGCCGCTGGCTGGCAAACCGATGATTTCGCATACTATTCAGGTATTTTTTAATCATCCGCGCATTGCTAGTATTCATTTGGCACTGAGTCCTGAGGATGATTTTTGGCGCAGTTTACCCCTAGAACCCACAAGCAAACTTAAATTACACTACTCTGGTGGTGAAAGTCGGGCCGAGACCGTGCTTAATACCTTGCAGGCTATTGATGTTGCAGAAGACGACTGGATTTTGGTGCACGATGCGGCGCGACCTGGCTTAACCCATGCGCTGCTTGATGACTTGCTACGCGAACTTGAGCATGACCCAGTAGGAGGCCTGCTGGCATTGCCGCTGGCGGATACTTTGAAGCAATCGGATCAATTTAATCACGTCGGCAAAACCATTCCGCGCGACCATTTATGGCAAGCGCAAACGCCGCAAATGTTTCGCTTTGGCTTATTAAAACAGGCGTTAAGTAGTTATAATGGGGCACCAACTGACGAGGCCGAAGCCATTGAAGCGCTTGGTTTGCAACCTAGATTGGTGCAAGGCGAATTGCGCAATTTAAAAATTACTTACCCGCAAGATTTGGCGATGTTAGAAGCGCTCATTGGTCAGGAAAAATCATGATAAGAATTGGTCACGGTTATGATGTGCACGCCTTGGTAACAGGTCGCAAATGTATCATCGGCGGTGTTGAGATTGCGCATGAAAAAGGCCTAGATGGTCATTCCGATGCCGATGTTTTACTGCACGCGATTTGCGACGCCTTGTTGGGCGCGGCCGCGCTGGGGGACATCGGCAAACACTTTCCACCATCGGACGATACTTACAAAAACGCAAATTCGCGTGATTTATTGCGCCGTGTAGTGACTTTATTAAAAACCAAAAATTACATCGTGAATAATATTGACGCGACAGTGATTTGCGAAGCGCCAAAACTTTCGCCGCACACTGCGCAAATGTGCGCCAATATTGCCGTCGATAGCAATGTAGATGTCTCACAAGTTAATGTTAAAGCTACGACCACCGAGAAGCTCGGTTTTACCGGCCGTGGCGAGGGTATCGCGGCTGAAGCCGTTTGCACGCTCATCCAAAGCTAATATGTTTAAGTGGTTTGAACAACTCGCTAAGCCTTTCCCAAAAGCCTTAATCACTACGCCACCCAAAAACTTTTGGGCATTTGCATGGGGTTGCACGCAAGGGCTTCGCCCGTATTTGCTGAGCATGACCCTACTTACCGCCATTATCGGCGCGTTCGAGGCTTTGTTATTCGCTATGATGGGCAAAGTAGTGGATTGGCTCGCCAATATCCCGCCCGCCGAATTGTGGGCGCGCGAAGGCACGCATCTCACATGGCTAGCCATCACTCTTATCGCAAGCACCGTGTTCATTGGCTTGCAGACTTTATTGAAACATCAAACGCTGGCGGGTGTTTTCCCTATGCGCATGCGCTGGAATTTTCATCGCCTCATGCTCAACCAAAGCATGAGTTTTTATCAGGATGAATTTGCTGGCCGTGTTGCCGCAAAAGTGATGCAAACCGCGCTGGCGGTGCGTGATGTATGGTTTATCGTGGCGGATATTTTGGTGTTTGTAATTATTTATTTTGCTACCATGGTTGCGGTGGTGGGTAGCTTTAACTTATTGATTATTTGGCCATTTTTAGCCTGGTTGGTGTTATACGCAAGTGCTCTATTTTATTTTGTGCCCAAACTAAGCAACGTTGGGCGACAGCAGGCAGATGCGCGCAGCCTCATGACGGGGCGCATTACCGATGCCTACACCAACATCAGCACGGTCAAGTTGTTCTCGCACGCGGGGCGCGAGGCGGGTTATGCGCGCACCGCCATGCACGAATTTTTAGGCACGGTAAATCAGCAAATGCGCTTGGTCAGTATGGTGGAAACTATCAATCATGTGCTCAATATGCTGCTGTTAATTGGCACGGGCGGTTTGGCGCTGTGGCTATGGAGTCGCGGTCAAGTTGGCGTGGGCGGGGTGGCAGCGGTGACGGCCATGTCCTTACGTTTAAATGGTATTTCGCACTGGGTGATGTTCGAGATGACAACGCTCTACGAGCAAGTAGGCACGGTGCAAGATGGTATAAATACGCTCACCACGCATAACAAAATCATCGATGCCATAGACGCAAAACCTTTGCAAGTTAGCCAAGGTGAAATTAGGTTTGAAACAGTTAATTTTAACTATGGCAACCAGAAAAAACTGCTAAAAACGCTTAATTTACACATCAAAGCGGGTGAAAAAGTCGGGCTGGTAGGGCGCTCGGGCGCGGGTAAATCCACCATCGTGAATTTGTTGCTACGTTTTTTTGAGGTGGAATCCGGGCAAATTTTGATTGATGGTCAAAACATCAATGCTGTCACGCAAAACAGCCTGCGAGAACGCATAGGCATGGTCACGCAAGACACGTCACTTTTACATAGAAGTGTGCGCGACAATATTTTATATGGTCGTCCAGATGCGACTGAGGCGGAAATGATCGCCGCGGCTAAACGGGCTGAGGCGCATGAATTTATACTCAACCTGCAAGACGCCAAAGGAAGATTTGGTTACGATGCGCATGTGGGCGAGCGCGGTGTAAAGCTCTCTGGTGGACAGCGCCAGCGCATCGCTATTGCGCGTGTAATGTTAAAAGACGCACCGATTTTGTTGTTGGATGAAGCCACCAGCGCGCTGGATTCTGAAGTTGAAGCAGTCATTCAAAGCAGCTTATACGATTTAATGGAAGGTAAAACCGTGATTGCCATTGCACATAGACTTTCCACCATTGCTGCGATGGATAGGCTGATTGTGCTGGATGATGGTCGGATAATTGAAGAAGGTAGCCACAAAAAATTGCTCGCTAAAAAGGGCTTGTATGCTAGTCTTTGGGCGCATCAAAGTGGTGGTTTTCTTGGAGAATAAGCAACTGTTCACGCAATTGTTTGTTCTCCTCTAGCAAGGGTTGCAACACATTGTCTACCTCAGCTTCAGAATATCTTGGTGTTATGTGCTGCGAACAATTCCACTCAATCGCCTCGATTTGAATCACAATGCCGCGCTCAACCCGCGCGCGATAACCAGCGACTTCTAGGTGCGTAATTAATTCTGGTTTATCCTCTTCATGAATAATGCGCGTTGTTCCCCATAGCTTTAGTCGACGACGGTTAGGGTAATCCATCAGTATAAGTGAGGTGCGCGTATTGGCATTCAAGTTGCCAACGCTGAGGTATTGCCGATTGCCTTTGAAATCAGCAAAGCCTATAGTGCGACTATCTAGCACCTTTATAAAACCTGCTGGACCGCCACGATGTTGAACATAAGGCCAGCCGTTTTCTGAAGTCGTCGCCATATAAAAACTATCACGCGCTTTTATAAATTCGGCTTCAAATTCACCTAGTTGATTGCGTGGATCATCCGAAATTTCGAACCGGAGATTGTTTTCGCGGCTACCGTAGCGAGTTTGTGCAGCTTTTACACTTTCGGTAAAACTAATGGTGGCAAATGCATTTGGCATGTTGTCTCTCCTGATATCAGGCTGGCTGCTATTGCCGCCAGTCTTTTAAATTAGTTCAATTAAAAAGTCAAAACAGTCGTACCAAATTTTAGTAATTTCCCAAAACTCGCCAAGCCAGTCGTACCGGGAACGGAGTTTTCACTTATTGCTGACATGCCACAAGCTTTTGCACTCTCTGCAGCACCAAACACATCGGCACAACCACAAGATACTCCCTCAATGTTACCTTTTACTAGGTTGTATAAGCCATTTAATGGGTGATCCGTTTCAGTGATTATGGCAGGCCAGCGTGTGCCTGTACCTTGAAACGTGATAGATACGTCCCCTCCAGATTGTTTAATGTCATAAGCGGCAGCCAATCCATTAAATGCACGGCCTAAAGCTTCTTCACCATTTTTTGGATCAGAAAAAATAAAAATTGCTGTTTTGTTCATTGTAAGCCCCTAAAATTATAAAATGAATTGTACCGAATGTTCGGTATATTGACAATATAACGAACGTTCGGTATTGTGTCAACTATATTTTTAAATTGGGTAAATATGGCACAGCAAGCAAGCGATAACACCATGTTAATAGATGCACTGTTTGATATATTCCGTAACCATGGTTACGAAGGCACAACGATTTCATTGCTATCAGAAGTGACAGGATTGCAGAAATCCAGCCTGTATCATCACTTTCCGGCAGGTAAAGAAGATATGCTTAAGGCAGTTGTGGGTTATGTCAGCTTGCAGATTCATCAGAATATTATCGCGCCACTATTGAATACGCAGTCAAAACCCGAAAAACGATTCAGCAATATGATTGCGACGATTAAGGCGTTTTACAACGATGGCAGAAAAAACTGCTTGTTAAATGTACTAAACCTAGGCGAGGCAAAGGCAGAAATAAAAAAGTTGCAGAATGACGACTATTGCGCTTGGCTAGATGCACTCACGCAATTAAGCATAGAGGTCGGCATTAGTCAGCAAGAGGCAACAGAATGGGCTGAGCGCTTTCTAATTGTAATCGAAGGTGCGCTTGTTATTCAACGCCTGACTAGCAATAAGCAAGTTTTTGAAAAGCAAATGGAATATGAGCAAAAGCAGTTTCATAAATTTTTAAATCAATAAAAAAAGGAAAAAATGATGACTACCAATACAGAGGTTCGCCCGCCAGTGCCGCCCTTTACCCGTGAAACCGCAATACAAAAAGTGCGTATGGCAGAAGATGGTTGGAACAGCCGCGACCCGCAACGCATTTCAATGGTTTACACACATGATTCGCAATGGCGTAACCGTGCTGAATTTCCACGTGGCAGACTACAAATAGTCGAATTTTTAACGCGAAAATGGGCGAGAGAGCTGGATTACAGGTTGATTAAAGAACTATGGGCGTTTACCGATAATCGCATCGCGGTGCGCTTTGCCTACGAATGGCACGATGATTCTGGCCAATGGTTTCGTTCGTACGGCAACGAGAACTGGCAGTTTGATGCGAATGGCTTAATGGAACTGCGTTACGCCAGCATCAACGATTTGCCAATCAAAGAAACTGAACGTAAATTCTTTTGGCCACTAGGCCGCAGGCCAGACGAATACGCAAGTTTGAGCGAGTTAGGATTGTAATTAAATTGATAAATTTATGTTGTAGTTTTAGTGAAACAATCACTAAAAGTGCAGATACGATGCATAGCATAAAAATTGCTCACACTAGATTTTTTCTTGTATTATCAAGCTTACTTTCGTGGGGTTTAATTGAAGCTACAAAACTCTGCCTAATGATTTACATTTCATGTGAGCGCTATTTTGTCTGGAAGGCGGCCATTGTATAGCTTTTACCAAACTTGGGTTCTAGGCATACGTGAAAAGTTCTTGCGTTTTCATAAGCTTCATGCACGAATAATTTTCACTTTTTCCATTCTTTTGTTCTTAGTTTTGCTATCTTTTCTGTTTAGCATCAACGCCATCTTCTCAAATAGTACAAACCAAGATATTCAAAAGAGCCTTAATACCGGTAGACGGTTGTTTAATTTTATCGATGAGGAAAGTAGCCTAAGATTAACTCAGACAGCAAGCATCTTGGCATCTGACTTTGCTTTTCGAGAGGCCATTGCTACTGCGGATCGCAACACCATAGTTTCAGCACTTATAAATCACCGCATCAGATTTCAAGCGAGTGAAATGTTTCTTGTGGGTGCTGATGGTAAGTTGATTGCTGATACGTTTGGGTTAACTCAAGTTAATGGGCAATTTCTATTCCCCGAATTGCTTGTATCCGCTGAAAATGAGGGTGCTGCCACATCAATTGTTTTAATGAAGGGTCATTTGTATCAGATGGTAGTAGTGCCTGTGCTCGCGCCAGTTCCAATTGCTTGGCTCGCATCAGCTTTCATTATTGATGATAAGTTTGCACATAATCTGCAATCTCTGACGGATCTAGAAGTGACTTTTTTGACTCGACAGCAATCCAATGGTCAATGGGTCGTGAGGGCAACAACTCTTCCAGCTAACTTTGCTAATGACTTACCCAATGCCATGTCTGGTGTTGTTGCCGATCAGGGTCAAAAAACCGTTCGGCTACAACTTGAAGATGGTGACTATCTAGCACGCATCCAGCTGCTTAACGCTGATGGCACGAGTGCTGTCGCTGTGCTACAACGGTCTTTGCATGAAGCTTTAGCACCACTACGCGCTCTCCAAAAAACGTTACTTATTTTGAGTGCCTTGTCATTTGCAGTAGCCTTAATAGCGAGTGTATGGATTGCACGAAGCATCACCAATCCTATTCGCAAATTAGGTGCGCTAGCCCTGCGTATTAAAGATGGTGACTATACTCAATCTGCTACCTTGGATAGTCAAGATGAAATAGGCCAACTGGCTTCTGCATTTAACCATATGAGCGTAGCAATTGAGGACAGAGAATCAAAAATTATCGAACTTGCTAATAGCGATTCTTTGACCGGTTTGCCAAATCGAACCCTGTTTCTCGATCGTCTAGAACGAGCGATTAAGGCCATAAAGCGTGGAGGCCCACAAGTAACGGTCATGATTATGGATTTAGATCGATTCAAGGAAGTCAATGATATTTTGGGACATCATGTCGGCGATCTTCTATTATATGAAGTCGCCAATCGGTTGCAGGCTATTGTGTCGAGGGATAGTGACACAATAGCAAGATTCGGGAGCAACACAATAGCAAGGCTAGGAGGAGATGAGTTTGCCATGTTACTGATAGCGACTAATAATAAAGGTGCCCAAATTGTTGCTAGCAAATTACAGAAGATGCTTGATAAGTCCATACTGCTTGAAGGCCAGGAAATAATTATCAATGCCAGTATAGGCATTGCTAGCTATCCAGAACATGGCGATGATGTTAATACTTTGCTGCGGCATGCCGACCTGGCAATGTATGCTGCTAAACGAAATAATCTGGGTTATGCCAGTTATGATCCCAGCCTCGAACAGCAGACCCAGCAGCATTTATCACTTATGGCTGAACTGCGTAATGCTATTGCGAATGACGAGTTGACGGTCTATTACCAGCCAAAATTGGAATTGGCTAATGCTACAATTGGTCATGTCGAAGCACTTATTCGTTGGATTCACCCTGTGCGCGGGTTGGTATCGCCAGATAATTTTATCCCTTTTGCAGAACATACAGGCTTTATTGTAATAATAACGCAGTGGCTCATAGAGCACGTTTTGCGCCAACAAAATGAATGGCGAAAATCAGGCGTGATACTCAATGTATCCATTAATATTTCAGCTCGAGATCTGCTAATTACAAAACTACCAGCATTTTTCGCTGAATTGATGAAAAAATATGACGTGCTGCCACAATACTTGATATTAGAAATTACTGAAAGTTCTATTATGGCTAACCTTCAGGGTGCGCTTAGCATAATGAACGAACTTCGTAATTTGGGCTTGAGTTTGTCCGTTGATGACTTTGGTACAGGTTATTCATCGCTATCTTATTTGAAAAGGCTCCCAGTTTCGGAATTGAAAATTGACCAGTCTTTTGTTGCTCATATGGAAAAAGGTAGTGATGACGCCATAATCGTGCGCTCCACAATCGACCTGGCGCACAACATGGGGCTTACTGTAGTCGCTGAAGGGGTGGAAAATCTAGCTACATATGATATGCTGAAAGCTATGGGTTGTGATTTTCTTCAAGGTTATTACATCAGTCGCCCATTGCCAGCAGAAGAACTATCGCAGTGGATTAAGACGTCGCCATGGAAATTAAACAAGGATAACTTAGATGCTTAGTAAGTGCACGCGGTTGATAACCCTTTCATTTGCTTATGTTTACTTGTCAACATGCATGATAGGGGATGCGTCTGCCGAAGGTTTTTTGAATCTCGATGCAAAATTAAAATACGATAATAATCTGACCAATGCCGAACATTCATCGGATATTGTCGGAGATTCGCTAGTTGTAGCTGCAGTCAATGGCGGATATTACATTCAGTTGAATGATTTCGATAGTTTGCGTATTCAGGGCGAATTGAGTGGTGAAGCCTACAATACATTTCACGGTTTGGACAATGTCTCTTTGGGCGCTAACCTCTCCCTTAAGCGAAAATGGGGTTTGGGCTTATATAAGCCATGGTCAGCGCTCTCCGTGTCGGCAGCACGTTTGGACTATAGCAATAGTTTACGTGATGGATGGCTTTACCAAGCGCAAATTAGCGCAGGCAAACGAATTACGGAGCGGTGGGATATTTGGGCTGATATAGCCTTACAAAAACGCACCGCAGATAATGCGCCAGAGGTGGATCCTGGGGTTTCTGGGGCTGTTTTCGACCTGATTAACCGGATTTTCAAACTCGATGCGGTATACGCATTTAATGACAAGACTTTTCTAACATTGGGCTATCAACTGCGTTATGGTGATGTGGTCTCAACGACAATCCACGAATCGCCAACCCATGTTTTTGACCTGGTCACCACAGCCGTCGCGCTTGACCCTATCTTTGGCCCTGAAGCAGAGGCTTATCGTATTACTGGCACGACACAGATATTTGGTGCGCGAATTAGCACGGCGCTTAGCACAAATTCCGTTTTAGGTTTTGAGTACCAACGCCACATTACGCATGGCAACGGCAACATTAATTATTACAATAGCACGCCGACCCTAACGTTCTCTTATGGTTTTTAGCGGATAAAACCTAGTGATAAAGAAATACTACTCACTAATACTCGTGGTTCTTAGTTACCTTTTATGCATGGCAAGTCAGGTCTATGCCGGTGAAATACGTATTTCAATAAAAGATGGTCAGGGACAGATGCTGGAAGATGCGGTAGTTACGGCTACACCGTTAGATTCCAAAAACATTATTAAGCCTAAAAATAACAAACCAGTGGTTGATCAAGTAAGTAAAGAGTTCCTTCCGCATGTGGTGCCAGTTTATATCAACTCTTTGGTTTCTTTTCCTAATAGTGACAATATCCGCCACCATGTTTATTCATTTTCACCTGCAAAAAAATTCGAACTGCCACTTTACAGCGGCACCTCTGCAGCCCCTGTTTTATTCGATAAGCCCGGTATTGTGACACTTGGCTGCAATATTCATGACTGGATGCTAGGCTACATCTACGTGTCAGAAACCCCATATTTCGTTAGGAGCGAGAAAGACGGCAAAGGCTTGATTCGCAGCCTTCCTGAAGGAGAATATGTTGTTAAGGTATGGCATCCTCAAATGATTGATACTGAAGATTCAACAGCGCGTCGAATAGCCATAAGTGACGCTGTTGCTGCTAATTTAGAATGGCAGTTATCGCTTAAGCCTGCGTTTAAATTACCACGTAATGCAGTTGGCAAAGGTTTTGGCTACTAATACAGCACAGAGCAATATATGAGGATAAAAGTTAAAACTGCAGCAATTTTGCAAATTGCATTTAAGATCAAATGATCGACTATCAGGGTGCGAGTTTGAGTGATTTAGGACTTTAAAGTATCAATTAACCTTTTTTGAACCATTGCTTTGTGAAAATGGAATATGTTTTCATTGGCTCCTCAAAACAAGGTTTGGTTACTCTTTCAAGCTCATTCTGAGTCGCAGCCAATTGATTTCGTATTTCGTCATTTTGATTGTAGTTATCCCAAAAAATGCCTTCATGCTTATGCATTTCATTTAGGTGCTTTTGGAACTCATCTGGTTCCATTTGAACGCGGCCTTGGCGCTGCCAATAATGAGTTGCAAGCATATTCGCGGAAGAGAAGATGGAATTTAAAGTTTGGTCTGTTTCTTTGAAAATACTTTCTGTTCCAGTTCCGAACACAGCCATAAATTTATATTTCAAAGTATTAAATCGAACAAATATATCCTTCTTTGATTCGTAACGCTCAAATACAATATATCCCCTATTTAGAAGCTGGGTTTCTGCTTCTGTTTCATATTTGGCTTGTTGCCGTGTAGTGCCAGCATTTCCGCTAGACCAAGGGTTTCTGATAAAAGCTATTGCATCTTTGATTTCAAAGAACACGGCAAGTGTTTCTTCTGCAAGCTCAATCTTTCTTTTACCAATAAATTCTCGTTTCCATGCACCAACTCCTGAAACTATCGCCCAGCATGCAGATATTATGGCTAAGGCTTGGGCAATTGTAGCTAAATCAGTCATATACATTCCTCTAAACGGTTATTAAGCTTTAAGCAATACAATCACCGCGCCGCTGCCGCCATCTTCCGGTTTGGCTTGGGCGTAGGCGATGACTTCATCTTTTTGCATCAGCCAACTGCGCAGTTTGTGTTTTAGCACCGGTTCGCGATTGCGTGAGCCCAAGCCTTTGCCATGCACGATGCGCACGCAGCGAATGTTGCGCTTTTTGCACCCATTTAAAAAATCCGCCACGTATAGGCGCGCTTCATCTGAAACCAAGCCATGCAAATCAATCTGCGCTTGTACGACCCAAAAGCCGCGACGTAACTTGCTGAGGATGTTAGGGGATTGACCTTCGCGCAGGTAAAGCAGCTCTTCGCCGCTTTCTACATCATGCGCAGGATAATAATCGTCACTAAGTGAATCTCTAAGCGCTTGTTTTTCATCGCGAATAAAGTGCTTGGCGATTGGTTTGGGGTGGGTTTTGGGTGAATGAAGAGGTTCTACATTGAGCGGACGTGCATCTTTTACTGCTTGATGAAACAGCGTGACTTCGTCTAAGTCTTTATCCGTTGCCATGTTGATATTCCTAAAAAATTACTTAATTGCCGTCATTTCGACGAAAGTCGGAATCCAGCGGCGTTAAAGTCACTAGATTCCGACTTTCGTCGGAATGACAGATGAAATTGAAATGATTATTTCAAATTATCCAAATACTTCTCGGCATCCAACGCGGCCATGCAGCCTGTGCCAGCACTGGTGACGGCTTGGCGGTAAATGTGATCTTGCACATCGCCCGCGGCGAATACACCTGGCACGCTAGTCGCAGTAAAGTTACCTTCGCGACCACATTGGGTGACGATATATCCACCTTCCATCTCCAACTGACCTGCAAAAATATCGGTATTTGGTTTGTGGCCAATGGCAATAAATGTGCCATTAAGCGCGATATCTTTAGTCGCGCCAGTTTGCGTGTTTTTAATGCGCATACCAGTCACGCCAGTGTTATCACCCAGCACTTCATCGAGCGTGTGATATAGCTCTAAAGCAATTTTGCCTTCGGCTACACGCGCCATCAGTTTATCTACTAATATCGCTTCCGCCTTAAATTTATCGCGTCTATGCACTAATGTGACTTTGCTGGCGATGTTGGCTAGATATAGCGCTTCTTCTACCGCAGTGTTGCCACCACCAATGACAGCAACTTCCTGATTTTTATAAAAGAAGCCGTCACAAGTAGCACAAGCAGAAACACCTTTACCGCTAAAGGCTTCTTCACTTGGCAAACCTAGATATTGCGCTGAAGCACCCGTGGCTATAATCAGCGCATCACAAGTATATTCGCCATTGTCGCCCACTAAACGTAATGGTTTTTCGTTTAAATGCGCAGTGTGAATATGGTCAAAAATCATCTCGGTATTAAAGCGCTCCGCATGTTTTTGAAAACGCTCCATCAGCTCTGGCCCTTGCACGCCATCAACATCGGCAGGCCAGTTATCCACTTCTGTCGTGGTCATCAGCTGGCCGCCTTGTGCGATGCCTGTAATCAGCACAGGTTTTAAGTTGGCGCGTGCGGCGTAAACTGCGGCAGAATAACCCGCTGGGCCTGAGCCTAAAATGAGAAGATGAATGTGACGCGTTGCCATGTGGATTGCTTTCTTTGAGTGTCTTGAATTAAGGTTAAATGAGGGCGAGCCGTTTACTTTTCAAGTAAACTGCGCAGCATCCAAGCGGTTTTTTCGTGTAACTGCAGCCTTTGAGTGAGTAAATCGGCGGTAGCTTCATCTGCTGCTTTTTCGGCGGCGGGGAATACGCTGCGTGCTGTGCGGCAAACCGCCTCGTGTCCAGCAACCAGTTCAGCAATCATATCATTGGCTTTGGGCACGCCTTTGGATTCTTGAATAGAAGTGAGTTTCGCAAATTGGCTGTATGTACCAGGTGCGTAAATATCCAGTGATCGAATACGCTCTGCAACCAAATCTACGGCCAAAGCCAGCTCGTTGTATTGCACCTCAAACATGAGATGCAAAGTGTTAAACATCGGCCCAGTGACGTTCCAATGAAAATAGTGCGTTTTAAGATAAAGCGAGTAAGTATCCGCTAATAGTTTTGATAAACCCTCTGCAATTGCTTTTCTGTCTTGCTTGTTTATGCCGATATCCATAATTGAACTCCTTTTTAATTAAGTGTAATTTTAATTTTTAGACGCACTTTACGCAATTTGATTTTGCTATAATTAGGTAAATAATTTTAATTGTTAGTTAATTTTTTAAGGTTTGTAACATATTGTTTTTTAATAAAAAATCATCCGCTGTCAATGGTCGTGTCGAAACGCCAAAAACCCCCCAGCAACAAAAACACGCACATTTAGTGCGCGAGGCATGGTGGTTGGTATTGGTGTTGGTAGGCGCGTATCTTGCGGTGATATTAATCACCTATTCTAAGCAAGACTCTTCTTGGTCACACATGGCCAGCGAGCACGCGGCTATTAGTAATGCGGGCGGCTCGGTGGGCGCGTGGGTTGCCGATATGTTGTTGTACTTGTTCGGATTTTCTGCATGGTGGTGGGTGGTGTTGGCGTTCTACAGTATGTGGTTGGTGTATCGACGCTTAGAACTCACTATTTCTGAGCGTCCATTTTTAGTGTTCAATTTGGTTGGTTTCAGTCTATTGTTGGTGGCCTCTAGCAGCATAGAAGCGGGGCATTTAATTGCGCTGCCAGCTTCGCTGCCACTTGGCGCGGGTGGTATGTTGGGCAATGCGGTAGATGGCCTGTTGCGCAACATGTTTGGCTATACAGGTTCTACTATGCTGTTATTACTGCTGTTTGCAGTAGGGTTTAGCTTATTTACGGGCTGGTCGTGGATTATGATGACCGAAAAGCTTGGACTCGGCTTAATTACAAGCTATCAATGGGCAATCAATAAATATTACGATTGGCAAGACAGAAAAGCCGGCAAAGTGGTGGGACTTAAGCGCGAAGAGTTTGTAGAAAATGAGCGCAAACGCACTGAAGACCGCGCGCCGCTTGAAATTAAGCCTGCACAAACGGAAATCGCCAAAAGTGAGCGCGTGTTAAAAGAAAAACAAACTACGCTATTTGCCTCTGACCCTGATTCTACCTTGCCGCCATTACATTTACTGGATGAAGCGAATAACACAGTTGAGCTACCGTCAGATGAAACGCTAGACTTTATTTCACGCTTAATTGAGCGCAAATTAGCCGATTTTGGCATCGAAGTGAAGGTGATTTCCGCACAACCTGGCCCCGTGATTACGCGCTATGAGTTTGAGCCTGCAGCAGGCGTAAAAGGCAGCCAAATTACTAATCTAGCGCGAGATTTAGCGCGTGCGCTTTCGGTGGTTAGTATTCGCGTGGTTGAGACGATTCCTGGCAAAAGCTGTATGGGCCTGGAAATTCCTAATCCGAAACGCCAAATCGTGTTTTTATCTGAAATTATGAGTAGCCAGGTGTATGCAGAGATGCATTCGCCGATTGCCATTGCTATGGGTAAAGATATCGCAGGCAAGCCCGTAGTGGCGGATTTAGCCAAAATGCCGCATGTATTGGTGGCGGGCACAACTGGCTCGGGTAAATCTGTTGCAATTAACGCCTTGATTTTAAGTTTTCTGTATAAATCTGAAGCGTCAAAAGTGCGCATGATTTTAATCGACCCGAAAATGCTCGAGCTCTCAGTGTATGAAGGCATTCCGCACCTATTGGCGCCAGTGGTAACGGATATGCGCCAAGCTGCGAATGCATTGAATTGGTGTGTGGCAGAAATGGAGCGCCGCTACAAGATTATGTCGATGTTAGGCGTGCGAAATTTGGCCGGCTATAACCAAAAAATTAAAGAGGCTGAAAAAGCAGGAGAAAAAATTCCACATCCGTTTAGCCTCACACCAGAAGAACCGGAACCGCTAGAAGAAATGCCGTTAATCGTGGTGGTGATTGATGAATTGGCCGATTTAATGATGGTGGTGGGCAAAAAAGTAGAAGAGCTCATCGCACGTTTAGCCCAGAAGGCACGCGCTTCTGGCATTCATTTAGTGTTAGCGACACAGCGACCATCTGTAGATGTGATTACAGGACTAATCAAAGCCAATATCCCAACTCGCGTAGCGTTTCAAGTGTCTAGCAAAATAGATTCGCGCACCATATTAGACCAAATGGGCGCTGAAGCGTTACTAGGTCAGGGGGACATGTTGTACATGCCGCCAGGCACGGGCTACCCAGTGCGCATTCATGGCGCATTTGTGAGCGACCACGAGGTGCACCAAGTGGTGAATCACCTAAAAGCTATGGGTGAGCCGAATTATATTGAAGGCATTTTAACCAATGAAACAGAAGGTGGCAGTGAGCTTGGCGACTTTGGCGATGACGGCGCAGAGAAAGACCCGCTTTACGATGAGGCGGTTTCAATCGTGCTAAAAAGTCGTCGTGCATCGATTTCATCGGTACAACGCCAATTACGTATTGGTTATAACCGTGCCGCGCGCTTGATAGAAGATATGGAGCGCGCAGGACTGGTTTCTGCCATGCAGAGTAACGGTAATAGAGAAGTGTTGGCTGCTGGCACAAATAATGAATAAATATTTAGTATTTTTATCTTTGCTATTTTCAAATATAGCAATGGCAGACGGCGTTTCTAGTCTGCGCGATTTTTTTGATCACACCAATACCATGCGTGCGAAATTTAGCCAGGTGGTGAATGACACGCAAGGTCGCAAAGTGCAAGAGGTGGAAGGCACCATGCAGTTGCAGCGCCCGAACAAATTCCGCTGGGATTACAACAAACCTTACGAGCAGCAAATTATTAGCGATGGCAAAGACGTGTTTTTGTACGATACTGATTTGCAGCAAGTGACTATTCGTGAGCTCAGCAAGGCCATAGGCTCCAGCCCTGCGGCTCTGCTGGCGGGTGGCGATGCGGTAGAAAAAAGTTTTATCCTAAAAAATGCCGTTCGCAAAGATGGCCTGACTTGGGTATTAGCGTTGCCAAAAGACAAAGAAAGCGGTTTTGAACGTGTTTTATTGGGTTTTAAATCCGGAAAACTACGAAAAATGGAGCTGTACGACAGCTTCAATCACGTTACCCTCATTACGTTTAGTGATGTTGAACGCAATCCGGTGCTGCAAGACGCCACGTTTTTATTTACGCCGCCAAAAGGTGCAGATGTGGTGGGTGAGTAAAGTGGGTAAATAAGAAAGTTGCATATTCGCAACAAGTCTTTTTTGCCAGACATTAACTTAACTTTTTACTTTATTAAATTGCACTAATTCATTATTATTAAACAACTAATTTAGTTTTTAAAGATAACGCATGCCACTTGCTTTTCAACCGGTTAAAACGTATTTAACGCTTATCGTTGTATTTTCTACTTTTTCATTTTCTACTTTGGCGTTCGCCGTTAAAGATGGTGTTGTGATAGATGCAGAAGCACTCATCCTTAAAGGTGATTTTAACGCAGCGTATCAATTGCTAGAACCGCTAGAAGCTGACCGTGCAGGCGATGTTGATTACGACTACGTGTTCGGAGTCGCAGCGGTAGAAAGCAATAACGCTACACGCGGCGCGTTTGCACTGGAGCGTGTGCTTGCGATAAATCCTAACCATAATGAAGCACGCGCAGAAATGGCCAAAGCACATTTTATGTTGAGTGAGACAGAAGCCTCAAAGATAGAATTCAACAATGTGCTGCAGCAAAACCCTGATGCGGAAACAAAAAAAACAGTTGAAAAGCTACTAACAGCCATTCAAAAAATAGAAGGCACCACGACGACTTTTGGTGCTTATCTTGATTTTGGCTTGGGTTGGGATTCTAACGTGAGTAGCGCGCCAAGCATTGCTTCTATTGGCGTGCCAGCTTTTGGTGGGCTACTTGTTCAGCTTGATAATAGTGCGCGTGCTCAATCGGATAATTTTATGAATCTGGCCGCGGGTATTTCGGTTCGCCATCCGTTTACCAATCAACTTGCTGCATTTGGCTCTGTAAGTGGTACCAGTCGTATTAATGGCTCCGAAACTGCATTCGATAATAGCGTACTCGATTTCAACGCTGGCTTGCAATACAGGCAAAATCAGCATAATTTTGCAGTCGCCCTGCAAGACAATCATTTTGATTTGGATTCTGAAGCTTTTCGTCATGCTTATGGCGGCTCTGCGCAATGGCTGTACAATATTGATGCCTATAACCAAGCTGGCGCGTATGCGCAGTACTCGCGCCTTAAATACAATGGTAATACTTTTCGCAATGCCGATAGAACAATTTTGGGCATCAATGCAGGCCATGTATTTCAAAGTGATTGGAATCCGGTGATTTATGGCAGTATTTACGGGGGTCGTGAAGACGCGTGTGATCCTCTAGCCAATTTTTTAAGTCAGGATATAGCTGGATTGCGTGCTGGCGGCCAACTTAGTTTTAGTAACAAATGGCAGCTGCTCACCTCATTTAGCTTTGAGCAGCGCAATAACGATGAAAACGACCCGGCTTTTCTTAAAAAACGTATAGACCGTCAATACGATGCGACTTTGGGTCTAAATTTTATTCCTGCTCGCGATTGGTCTATTAGACCGCAAGTGAGCTACACTAAAACTGATTCTAATATCGGGCTGAATAGCTTTGATCGCAAAATTATTTCGATTAATGTGCGCAAAGATTTTAGCTGGTAATTACCCAAATAGCTTACTAATAGCATGTTAAGTTTGGGTATAATTAAGCACCTTGAACAGCTTATTTCAACCCACCTCACCACAAGCGCCGCTCGCAGAAAGGCTTCGCCCTAAAACATTGGACGAAGTTGTCGGCCAGTCGCATCTACTGGGCGAAAATAAGCCACTCCGCCTTGCGTTTCAATCGGGTAATTTGCCTTCTATGATTCTGTGGGGTCCGCCTGGCGTAGGCAAAACCACATTGGCTCGCCTCATTGCCAACACCGCCGATGCTGAATTTATCGCGGTTTCTGCCGTGTTATCTGGTATTAAAGATATTCGTGATGCGGTAGAGCGCGCCGAGCTTACTTTGCAGCAACATGGACGCAAGACCATTCTGTTTGTCGATGAAGTGCATCGCTTCAACAAAGGTCAGCAGGATGCTTTTTTGCCCTTTGTAGAAAGCGGCTTGATTACCTTTATTGGCGCCACCACTGAAAACCCTTCGTTTGAGGTGAATAGCGCGCTATTAAGCCGCGCGCAGGTGTTTGTACTAAATGCGCTATCTGAGTCAGAACTGGCGTTGTTACTAGAGCGGGCAAGATTGTTAGTGGCTGAGAAGGTCACCATTGCAGACGAAGTACGAGAACAGATTTTAGGCTATGCGGATGGTGATGCAAGGCGTTTGTTCAACTTCCTAGAGAGTTTATTCAATGCGGCTGAAGCTGCAAATATCACTGAAATTGACGAAGCCTTTTTACAAACGACGATGGCGGAAAAACTGCGCCGTTTTGATAAAGGCGGCGAAGCATTTTACGACCAGATTTCTGCGCTACATAAATCGGTTCGTGGCTCCAATCCGGATGCAGCGCTGTATTGGTTTTTACGTATGATCGACGGTGGTGCTGATCCGCTATATTTGGGGCGGCGCATTATTCGTATGGCGATAGAAGATATCGGCTTGGCCGACCCGCGCGCACAGACCATGGCACTGGAGGCCTGCCAAATTTATGAACGACTGGGTTCTCCGGAAGGCGAATTGGCGCTATCCAACGCGGTGATTTATGTGGCAGTAGCGCCCAAGAGCAACGCGGCTTACAACGCCTATAACCAAGCCAAGTCATTTATCGCGCAAGATAAGTCTAGAACAGTTCCGCTACACTTACGCAATGCGCCAACTAAGCTGATGAAAGCGCTGGATTATGGCAAAGAATATCGCTACGCGCACAACGAACCCGAAGCTTACGCGGCTGGTGTGGATTATTTTCCAGACGAAATGACACCACAGCAATTTTATACGCCCACACCACGCGGCTTAGAAGGTAAAATTACGGAAAAACTGAAGCACCTTAAAGAACTAGATAAAAAAGCGAAAAAGTAGAGAAAAATGTTAGATATTCAAGCATTAAGAAATGATTTAGACGGCGTTGTGAGCCAGTTAAAAAAACGTGGATTTGAATTTGATTCGGCCAGTTTTTCAGCTTTAGAGCAAGAACGTAAAACCGTTCAAACCAATACAGAAGCGCTACAAGCAAGGCGGAATGCGGCTTCCAAGATCATTGGCTTTGCTAAATCTAAAGGTGAAGATGTAAGTAGCATTATGGTGGAGATTGCAGGGTTGGGTGAGCAACTAAAGGCGGGTGAAGCGCGTTTAGCGGAAATTCAAGAGCAACTCAAAACCGTCATGTTGAACGTGCCTAACTTGCCGCATGATACTGTGCCGATTGGTAAATCTGAGGTAGATAACGTTGAAGTACGCAAAGTGGGTACGCTACGTAAATTTGATTTTGCAATTAAAGACCATACTGACGTTGGCACACCACTTGGGCTGGATTTTGATACAGGTATTAAACTTTCGGGCACACGTTTTACATTTATGCGCGGCCAAATTGCAAAAATGCACCGTGCTTTGGCGCAATTTATGTTGGATACGCAAACTGAAAAACACGGCTACGAGGAATGTTATACGCCATATTTGGTTAACAGAGAGACTCTTACAGGTACAGGACAATTACCAAAATTTAAAGAAGACCTTTTTTGTACGACTTCTACTGATGAATTATTTTCTTCTCAGGCAATGCCAGGGATGTTCCTCGCCGCCAGTAACCAAACTGGGGGCCTATTCCCAATATCTGATGAATTAAGGGAGTGGGTTGTACGTTATGTCGATTCATTAACGGGGTATTACCTGATTCCGACTTCTGAAGTCACCCTCACTAACACGGTTCGCGATGAAATCGTGCCTCTAGAAACCTTGCCAATTAAGCTCACCGCCCACACGCCATGCTTTAGAAGCGAGGCGGGCAGTTACGGTAAAGATACCAAAGGCATGATACGTCAGCACCAGTTCGACAAGGTTGAGATGGTGCAAATTGTGCATCCAAGCAAGAGTTATGAGGCCTTGGAAGAAATGGTCGGTCATGCCGAAAACATCTTGAAAGCGCTTGAATTGCCATACCGCGTGGTGTCACTCTGTACAGGCGATATGGGCTTTAGTGCGGCTAAAACTTACGATTTGGAAGTGTGGCTGCCGGCGCAAAATACCTATCGTGAAATTTCATCGGTCTCAAATTGCGAAGCGTTTCAAGCACGTCGTTTACAGGCGCGGTTTAGAAACGAGCAGGGCAAAACCGAGTTGGTGCATACGCTGAATGGTTCTGGCTTGGCAGTAGGGCGCACACTGGTGGCGGTGCTAGAGAATTATCAAAATGCAGATGGCAGTGTGACAATTCCTAAAGTATTGCGTCCGTATATGAATAATCTAGAAAAAATATCTAGTCGTTAAGCGCCACAATTTGATTCCTGCTAGCAATTTTATAGTCGTCTTGTTCAGGGTTATGGCTAGGTTGGTAGCGCACCAAAATGTTGTGGTAGCTGCGAATGGATTCTACAAATATCACCGGCGCACCACCGCTGCAGTAGCCGTATTTGGCATTTAAATAGTAGTTTGGATTGTTCAGCATCACCAAAGTTTTTTTCACGTCCGCCCAACTGTCAGGATTCAACTTTAAGCGTTGCGCAAGTATGCGAGCATCTTCCACATGTGCATAGCCAACGTTATACGAGGCTAATGCCATATATATGCGATCTGGCAGCGGAACGCTCTCAGGAATCGTTTCTATCATCTGATTGATGTATTTAGCGCCAGCGGGGATGCTTTGTTTCGGATCCAGTCTATCCGTGACACCCATGCGGTCAGCGGTATTTTCGGTGAGCATCATCAGCCCGCGCACGTTGGTGGGCGAGGTGTTAAATGTATTCCAATGCGATTCTTGATAGCTAATGGCTGCCAGCAAACGCCAGTCAATGCCAGTGATGTCTTGCGCCTGCTTAAATAGATGCACATATTTTGGTAATAGTTTGTTGCTATTCATCAAAAAAGTCTTTATATCCAATGGGTTAAGACGTTTAGCATTGCCGTGGTAGCGATCAATTAAATTGCGTAAAGTGCCATCATTTTTAATTTTAGTAAAAAATGCATCCGCTTTTTCGAGTAATTTTGGATCTGCATCTTTCGCCAGCGCCCAAGCAATTTTTTCAGGTTCGCCAATCGCGAAAGCAATGCCTAAATTGGGATGATAATTTTGCAAATTAGCAATTAAATGGCTATCCGCAATGGTATATTCAATTTCACCACTGGCGACTTCTAAAATCAATTTTTCAGAATTTTCGCTATTACGCTCTTCCCACTTTAGGTCAGGTTCGCTTTTGCGTAGTTTTGTTAATCGCTCTACAAAGCTGGTGCCTGTTGGCACGATGATTTTTAGGCCAACTAAATCCTTAAGGTTTTGAGGCGGTTTTTTGTTGGTTTCTTTGTTGTAAACCACTTGCTGCTGCACATCTTGGTAAGGCGTGCTGAAGTTGAATCTTTTTTTGCGCACTTCGGTGACGGAAATATCCGCCGCTGCAATATCGGCTTTACCGCTCAAAACGGCGGGTAAAATCTGGTCGACATGATTGACTACAATCAACTTTAATTGCGTACCGTCGTTAAGGCTTTTAACGAATAATTTAGCTAAATCGTATTCAAGGCCAGCAAACTCGTTGTCATCATTCACAAAGTAAGTATTCGGGCTATTCATGGTGACAAAAGTAATGACTTTGTCTTTTTTTATGACTGGGGCTGGTTTTGCAGCAGGTGAAGTTGGAGCGGAAGGCTTATCGCAGCCAACGAATGTTAGAGAGAAAACAAGAAAAATAAATGATAATTTAAACAAAAATAAGCCCTAAAAATTCGATTTATTTCCAACGTTCTTCAACTTTGCCATTGCCAGCAATAAAAACAGCGCTAGTTAAGCCGCGAAAAATACCATGCTCAACCACACCAGGCGTGTTGTTGATAAGCTGGTTCAGTGCTTCTTCCGATATTGATTTGTCGAATGCCATATCTAGTACCAAGCTTCCGTGAGAGCTAATAGACAAGCCATCTTTGGCAACGTTCTGCCGTAAATCACCTACGCCGCCCGCCGCTTCTAGGCTACGTTTGGCGGCTTTCCAAGCGAAAGCCATTACTTCAATTGGGATGGCGTAGTTAGTGCCAATACGGTCGACCAATTTGCTTTTATCTGCAACTACTAAAAACTGTTTGGCAGCTTTGGCGAGAAGTTTTTCTAACACTAAATCGTAGCCACGACCCTTTAAAAGTGTCATGTCTGGCGTGATTTCATCGGCGCCATCCACGTATAAATCAATTTCGGAAACTTGGGTCAGCGCAATAACATTCAAACCCAAACTTTGTGCTTTAATCATGCTCACTTGCGAGCTGGCAATAGTAGTGACTTTGAGTTTTTCTTCCGTTTGACGACGTGCCAGTTCTTCAATGAAATAATTGGCAGTTGAACCCGTCCCTAGACCAACCAGCATGCCATTTTTGACGTATTTGGTGGCATGAATTGCGACGGCTTGTTTATCGTTAACGGGCTTATCATTCATGATATCGTCCCCCAATATTTTTATTTTTGTCTTAATTGAATCTAGCCTAAATGATGCAGCTAGTTACGGCTATAATAGGCAAAATCCAACCTTAAACCAAGCCATTTTCACACTCATTTATGCAGTTATCACAGCCTAGCATCGGGCAAAAAAGCCGTTTTTCTTATCATGCCAATGGCTTAGATAGCTTATCTCTTGCAACACTTTCATGTAGCTTAAAAACAACAAAAACGCTGCTTGTTATCATCACGTCTAATGCATTTGAAGCGCAGCGTTTGTTAGAAGAATTGCCTTATTTTGCGCCTGATTTAAGCGTACATTTATTGCCAGATTGGGAGACGCTACCCTACGATGTGTTTTCGCCGCATCCCGATTTAATCTCCGAGCGTCTGGCGACTTTGTACCAAATAAGCCAAAACCAATGTGACGTCGTCATTGTGCCAATTGCCACGGCTTTATTACGTTTGCCACCTGTTAGCTATTTTGCAGGGCATACCTTTATGCTAAAAAAGGTGCAGAAACTCAATTTAGACGCGCTACGCCATCAATGCGCCCAAGCGGGCTACCATCATGTCTCACAAGTCATCTCACCAGGCGAATTTAGCGTACGCGGTGGTTTGGTGGATTTGTTTCCCATGGGCAGCGCGTTGCCATATAGAATCGACTTGTTTGATAACGAAATTGAAAGCATACGCACCTTCGATGTCGATACCCAGCGCAGTCTTTACCCGGTGCCAGAAATACGCTTGCTGCCGGCACGCGAGTTTCCACTAGACGAAGCTGGCATTGCTAAATTTAGAAGCAATTTTCGTGAGCAATTTGAAGGCGACCCGCAGCGCGCGACTATCTATAAAAATGTGAGTAAAGGCACAGCCAGTGGTGGTATAGAGTGGTATTTGCCACTGTTTTTTGATGTAACTGCGACGCTGTTTGATTATCTGCCAAAAGAAACGACCGTTTGCCTGCACGGTAACCTTGATAAAGCTGCGCAAAGTTTTTGGTTTGATGCTAACTCGCGCTATAAGTTAATGGCGCATGACGCTGAAAAACCGATTTTAAAGCCCGAATTACTGCTGATTAAAACTGATGATTTTTTTAAAACTGCGCACGATTTTCCGCTGCTGACTTTTCAGCTAGAGGCCACCAGTGCGCTGCCTGCGCTGGATATTGAACGTCGCGCCGAAAAACCTTTGCATAAGTTACAAGCGTTTATTGAATCTGCAAAACAACGTATTTTAATTGTCGCAGAGAGTCTAGGTCGCCGTGAAACTATGGCGCAGTTGTTTACCGAACATGGCTTGGAAATGAAAACCTGCGAGACTTGGGCAGAGTTTGAAAGTAAAAGTGACAAACTGATGCTAGGCATATCGCCGCTGCATTCTGGTTTTACTAATGAATCAATCACAGTCATCACCGAAGCTGAGCTCTACGCTGCCACCGTGCGCCAGCAACGTCGCCGCGAGAAAGAAAAAGCACGCAACACCGAGGGCATGCTCAAAGATTTATCCGAGTTGCGCTTTGATGACCCTGTCGTGCACGAGCAGCATGGCGTGGGGCGTTACAAAGGCTTGGTGAATTTAGATTTTGGTGAAGGCGAAACAGAATTTTTGCTGCTGGAATATTTTGGCGACGATAAATTATATGTACCGGTTTCGCAGTTGTTTTTAATTTCGCGTTATTCGGGCGGGCCACCAGAAAGCGCGCCATTACACAGGCTGGGCAGTGGTCAATGGGAAAAAGCCAAGAAAAAAGCGCTTAAGCAAATTCGTGACACCGCGGCAGAATTACTCAATCTTTATGCGCAGCGCGCCGCACGGCGTGGTCACGCGTTTACCTTGAGCCTGAAAGATTACGAAGCGTTTGCAGAGGGCTTTGCTTTTGAAGAAACGCCCGACCAGTTGGAAGCCATTGAAAATGTCATCAAAGACATGCAATCTGGCCGCCCCATGGACAGATTGGTCTGCGGCGATGTGGGGTTTGGCAAAACTGAAGTGGCTTTAAGAGCAGCTTTCGTCGCGGTGATGGGCGGGCGGCAAGTCGCGGTGCTGGTGCCAACTACATTGCTGGCTGAGCAGCATTACCAAAATTTTTGCGATAGATTTGCGGAGTGGCCGATAAAAGTGGCTGAAATTTCACGTTTTAGAAGCGCCAAAGAACAGGCAGAAGCCTTGCGTGGTTTGGCTTCTGGAGAAATTGATATTATTATCGGCACGCATCGCTTAATTCAAAAAGATGTGAAATTTAAAAACTTAGGTCTAGCGATTTTAGATGAAGAACACCGTTTTGGCGTGCGCCAAAAAGAGCAAATGAAAGCTCTGCGCGCCGAAGTGGACGTGCTAACGTTGACTGCAACACCAATCCCGCGCACCTTAAGCATGGCGATGGAAGGTTTACGCGAGTTTAGCGTCATTGCCACGCCACCGCAAAAACGCTTGAGCATTAAAACCTTCCACACCAATTATTCTGAAGGCATTATCCGCGAGGCGGTAATGCGCGAATTTAAACGTGGCGGTCAAGTTTACTTTTTGCATAACGAAGTGGATACCATTTTTGTGATGCGGGAAAAACTGGAGAAAATCGTCCCCGAAGCGCGCATTGCCATTGCCCATGGCCAATTGCGCGAGCGCGAGCTGGAACATGTGATGCGCGATTTTTACCAGCAACGCAGCAATATTTTGCTGTGCACCACCATTATTGAAACCGGCATTGACGTGCCGACCGCCAACACCATTATCATGAATCGTGCTGATATGTTTGGCCTGGCGCAGCTGCACCAATTGCGCGGTCGAGTAGGGCGCAGTCACCACCAAGCGTATGCCTATTTGCTTACAGACGAACATCGTAAAATTACGCCGCAAGCCCAAAAACGGCTAGATGCGATTCAATTAATGGAAGATTTAGGCGCGGGTTTTCACCTAGCCATGCACGATTTAGAAATTCGTGGTGCTGGCGAGTTGCTTGGCGATTCACAGAGTGGCGAAATGCAAGCGATTGGGTTTCATTTATATTCTGACATGCTAAACCACGCTGTGAAGCAGCTTAAAGCGGGCAAAGAGCCCGATTTAGACGCGCCATTAGGCGTAACCACCGAAATCAATCTGCATGTGCCAGCGCTACTCACCAACGCATATTGCCCCGATGTGCACGAGCGGCTGGTGATTTATAAGCGCCTTGCCAACGCTAATACCGATGACGAGTTAGACACGCTGCAAGAAGAGCTAATTGACCGCTTTGGCTTGCTGCCAGAACAAGGCGAAACTTTGCTGGCTTGTCACAGGCTGCGTATCGCGGCCAAACCCTTAGGCATTATTAAAATTGATGCCTCCGATGCCTCAATCCAGCTACAATTTAGTATTAAAGCAGGAATTGAAAGTATGCTAGACCCAATGAAACTCGTCAGCCTGTTACAGCGCGATCGCCGCTGCCGCATGAACGGGCCTGATAAATTGCGCGTAACTGTGCAATTAGGCAATGTAAATCATCGAGCAGAATTCGTGAAAGCGCTGCTAAAAGAATTTACTTAAAGAGAGAAATGTCATGTTAGAACAACTACTTGCTGGCATTGCCGGTTGGATTTTAGGCGTTATATCCAGCATGCATTATGGCGGCATTGTGCTGCTTATGGCGATTGAGTCGGCGTGTATTCCGCTGCCATCGGAAATCATTATGCCATTTGCGGGGTTTTTGGTGAGTAAGGGCGAGATGACGCTACTTGGTATTGCCTTGGCAGGCGCAATTGGCTGTGTGCTCGGCTCAATACCCGCTTATTACTTAGGTATGTTTGGTGGCAGGCCGTTGGTAGAAAAATACGGCAAATATGTGCTCATTTCGCATAAAGATTTGGACATGGCTGACCGCTGGTTTGCGCAGTATGGCGAAATCACTATTTTCGCAGGGCGGCTATTGCCTGTAGTGCGCACCTTTATTGCCTTTCCGGCCGGTGTGGCGCGCATGAACATGCCAAAATTTATTGGCTATACCTTCGTAGGTTCGTTTATTTGGTGTGGGGTGCTGGGGTATGCCGGCATGAAGACGGGTGAGCATTGGGAAGATTTAAAAGTGTACTTCCATCAATTCCATTACGTCATTGCCGCAGCTGGCTTGATTTTTGTGGCGTGGTATGTGCGTAGACACTTCAAAAACAACTAATAAATTTCAACTAGTTTCCCTAGACTTAAAAAGAATACGGCTTTTTTAATCGGCAAATTTTCGTGTAAAAACAGGCTAGCATAGCGTGTCAATTGTGGGCTGTGCTGTGCTGCTGCCATTTCATAATTTTCATCCACCGCAGTCAGTTTGAAATCAATAATCCATCTTACATCAACCTCAATAAATGTGAGGTCGATGCGATGTTCTTGAAGAACATTATTTTCATCCATTGCAGTTACACTTAACTCAGCTTGACGACTTGGCCTAGAGGCCAATATCCATGAGCCATGCGGGCTTGTGATGGTTTTTTTTAGCGCTGCAATAATGTGTGGCACTTGTTTTTCAACTTCATTTTTGGCATGACCTTTTTGCAGCAACCAAAATCGCATGGCGCTAGCACCAGCATCTATGCGGCTTGCAGGCCAGTGCCCTAAACCAGTATTTGCAATCATTTCCATGTATAAATGCGCGAGCGTGCCCGCATCTGCGGCGAGACTTAAAGTCGGCAGAGGTGGACTCTGCTTAGTTTGCAGCTTGTTTTGCGTAACTCTGAGTTCGTTATCTAGTCGTAACACGGCTGGTATTTGCGGTTGTTTTAAACGTATCAAACGGGGTGTGAAATTAGCGATATTATCTTCAATATTGGTACTATTTTCTGCCAATTTAGACGCTTCAAATTCGACCGAAACCGCGTCCCACAGCAAATCCAAATATGTGTTTTTTGTGGGTTTGATTTCACCTTTTGTGTTTTGAGTGGCTATGCCAACTAAGTGCAATTTTCGCTCGGCGCGCGTCGCCGCCACATATAGCACACGCGCGTCTTCGTTCGCATCGCGCTCATTTTCAAGCGTCTCTAAATAATCATAAGCACTCACCGCGTCTTTATCGTGGTTTTTATCACGTGCGCCTTTGGGAATATAAGGCGCAGCAAGCAATTCAGGCTGTTCTTCAACGGTTACTTCCTCCCACAACACCAGTGGTTTGTCGCTATTATTGCCGCCAATTTTCGCGCCCAGCCCAAGCAAAATTACGGTATCAAATTCCAAACCTTTGGATTTATGAATGGTCATCATTTGCAGATGCTCGCCGTGACTATCGGGCGTGGCAAATAGCTTGGTAATCTCAGCATCCATGCGCTCTGGCGAGAATTGGTTACTGCGATCTAAATTATCCAAACAAGCAAAAAACGCCTGCACATCGACAATATCGCTTTGCTCCCACAAACACGCTGTGCCATTCAACATGAGCCAAATGCCGCGAATCCAGCGGCTCACATTCACGCGCCCTTGCGTGGCAAAAGCTTCTGCAAAAATATCGCGCAGGTGTTTCAATCGCGCTTGTCCATCTGCGGATAATTGATTGATGATTTCATCATTTTGCATCAGCGACCAAATCGTGCTGTGATGATTGCTGCCCGCCAGCGCGTGCAAATCGTGCAAAGTGAGACCACACCAAGGCGCACGCAGCACCGCCAGCCAATGCACACGGTCTGCACGGTGGTGCAGAGCATGCGTGAGTGCTAGCAAATCTTGCACAATTTGGCGGCCTTGTAGCGCCTCAATCTCGACCGCTTGAAACAGAATATCTCGATGCTCTCGCCGCAACTTTGTGACCAGCGGTGCCAAATGTTTTTTAGCGCGCACCAAAATAGCAATTTTTTTACCTGGATTTTCTTTACGCTCGTGCTGAATAATACCAATCACCACATCCGCTTCACGCTGATTGGCAGTATCTAATGATTCATCTTTCTGTTTGATAATGGGATGAACTTCAACCCCAGCTTGAGGTACATGATTATTAGGGTCTGCAATAAAAGAACGGTAATGAATCGCCCCTTGTGTCTCATCATCAAACGCAGGAAATATGTGAGCAAAAGTGTCGTTTATCCAATCCACGACAGATGGGCAAGAGCGGTTATTGCGATAAAGATGTAATTTTTCTAGTCGAATGTCGCCAATACCACGTGTAGACGCATGAATAAATTGTGCGACGTTGGCTTTGCGAAAGCGATAGATGGATTGCATGGGGTCACCCACGCAGAATATGGTGCGGTTATCATCTGCTTGCCAGCCAAGCGTGAGTTGCTCCAAAAGTGCAACCTGACTGGGGTTGGTGTCTTGAAACTCATCAATCAGCAAATGCTGAATTTGGTAATCCAGCTTAAGCGCCAAATCAGTCGGCTCGCCAAAATGATCGGTAAGTGCCTGTGTTGCACGTTGTGCAATTTCTACAAAATCGACTTCACCGGCGCGCTGAAATGCCAGCCATAGCTGCGCCACGGCCAAATTGAGTAGTTTGGAAAGCGTAGCAATCATTTGCCAGCTTGTTTCGTCATTATTCAAATTGGGCAATAGGCGTAAGCGTTGCAAGGCACTTACATCGCCAATTGCAGCAATTATTTTTGCCAATGCCAACTTTTGTGCTTTGCCTTCATCCGTGGCGGGGAAGCCATGACGCTTGTCTACTGTAAGACGCGGCTCACCATTATTTTTTAGCAATAAATCCGCCAGTGCGCGCCACATGGGCACGGCTTCTAACGTTGCTGGGATCGGCGTTTCCCAATCGATTAACAGCGCCACACTAGCATCGCAAACCAGGTTGGAAGCTGCAAAACGTGCGATAGGCATTAGTAATTGCTGAAAGGCTAAAGGTAAGGCAGCGGCTTGCAACTCCTGCTCAACCATATTGCGCAGAGTGCTTTCTAATTGTTTAACGTCAACTGCATGCTGCGCCTGATGTAGCCACTGATCGCGTTTTGCCAGCATTTTCTCCAGTAAGTTTTTAAGCTCATTGGCATTGTTATCCACATAACGTAAAGCCGTCTTCACAACGTTACCATGCATGCTATCTTCAAGTAAGGCTAGCGTATTATCTGCCGCTTGTGCATATAGCATACCAGCAGCTTCGTCTTTAACTACGCGCGGTTGCGAGCCTAAACGGCTCATCAGCGGCATTTGTCTTGTTAAATGCCCACACAAACTATCGATGGTAAAAATGCGCAAACGCGAAGGATTTTCAATCAACTGCCAGCCTTTGTTCTGTGCATGTTGTAAGGCTTGCAGGCTAAGCTGGTAAGTTATTTGTTTGTGCGCTTTATCTGGCGGTGTTTGGTTTGCAGCGCTAATTAAACTATCCAAAATACGCAGCCGCATCTCAGCCGCCGCCTTATTGGTAAAGGTGATGGCGATAATTTCTTCAGGCTCATTAACCGTTTGCAAAAGCCTGAGAAAACGCTGTGTGAGTAACTCGGTTTTGCCCGCGCCAGCTGGTGCCTCGACGATAAACGAGGTTAAATCGAGTGCGCGCAGACGGTTTTCTTCATCAATTTTTAAGAGATTTGCGGTCATATTTCGCTGCTCTGAAATCGCTCAAACTGCAATTGCCGTTCTGGCAAGCGAAGCAGGGGTGTAACTTCGCAATAAACAAGCAAATTTACATCATCAAATCGCACGGCAGCTTCGCCTGCTTTTATTTCTTGTGCGATGGCTTCTATGCCGGCTTTCCAGTGAGTTAACAACGTTTGCCAATCGCTAAAGTTTTGCAAAAAAGCGGGTTTGCGTTTATCGACTTCGGTTTCGAAATCACTATCCGCAACACCTAAAAGCGCATGTTCTGCAGTTTTCACTATGCCGAAGCGTACAGCCGCAACTCGCGACTCTTCATCTGCCCCAAAAGTCGCCCAAAAAACAGCATAGACAGGTAGTTGCGGCTCGGTAATGCGTGATTCACCCCAGTTTTTCATCTCGGGTTTTTGTCCGGTTTTGTAGTCTATAAACTCAATTTTTCCATCTTCGAGTGCATGAATTCGGTCTATTTTGAGTGTGATTTCAATGTCGCAAATATCGACTTGTTTTTCTGCCTCACAGGCGACGATATTAAACACAATGCCGCGCTCCTTCTCGTATTGCAGCCAATCGCCAATTAGTTTATATAGCCGTTCATATTCAAGTTCTAGTACTGTAGCGGACGCCACGTTACCCTCGGCAGCAAAGTCGAGTAGCGTGTTGCGAATGGCTAGATTTAAGGCTTGCGCTAAATCGGGTTCGTTCATATCGCGCAAATCGGCAAAGTGGCGATACTTTTCACTAGGATGCCAAAATTGTTCTAACACACTGTGAACTAATGAGCCGCGATCTTTATTATCTAAGCCATTGCTGGGTGTTTTGAGCGCTTTTGCACCAAGCCGATATTGGTAAAACCCCCAGGCGGGGCAAATGGCCTGTGCTCGGAGCAAAGCAGTGCCACCAGAAACGTGTTCACCTGTTTGTACAACTGGTGCAAGATGGTCTTCAACATGTTCCAAATTGCTATTTCCTTGGCGAGTCAATTGTTCGGCCAGTGTTTCTGCAAGCGGCATGACATCTAGAGTTTTAATATCTTTCATGAGCGGTGAAGCGCGCAATTGGCTATCGCCTTCAGTTTTGCTGCTAGAGAAAATAATATTTTGCGCAGAGTGCAATAAACGTTCTTGAATAGTTGTCGCAAAGGCTGCTTGAATACTATTATCTGCATTTGGTACCTTGGCCGCGCGCTGAATAAACGCCGGTAGCAGCGAGTTGGGTCTGGCGGGGGGTGGCCAAATATGGTCATTCATCTGCATCACCCACATGGCGTCCACGGGCGCGCTCAGAGCCTCCAAAATGCCCAAAATCTGTATGGATGGTTCATCCTCGGTTTCAGCTTGAAACACCTGTTCGGTGCAGATTTGTTGCATGAGCTGCGCGGCTTCAGACATGGATAGATTTTTGCCCAAAACATCCAAATTTTTAAGCTGTTGTAAAGCTTTTTGCCAAGCACTAATGGCTTGAAACTCAAGGCTAATCAGGTTACGCTCGCCAGGCCACTTTAACGCAGAAAGCAACGATTCCAGTATTTGCACCCATTGCGAAGGCGTTGCTTTTTTGTTTGAAATTACTGCAAATGCAGCGTTCATATCCGCCAATAAACGCGGTATATTCAAGCCATTTTCATGCTGTATTTTGGCGAACACAATCAAATGAGAAAGCGTAAACTGCATCGGTAGTTTTTCGCGTATTTTGGCGTCCAGCAAGGCGCGTGCATCTGCTTCTTGCTGGTTGGCAGACCAAAATGGTGAAAGCAACATACTTGAAACATCAGCTTGCTGAAGTTGGTAACTACTGAATAAGCGTAGCAAGTTTAACGCCGCTTGAATAATAGGCTGCTGGTTTAAAGGCGTTCCAAGTGAAAAGTTATAGTGTCGCGCAGTATCTGCTAAACCGGGGCGCACACTGGCAGGGTAAAATACGTCGTCGAGAAAATCCGCTAATTGGTTTCTAATTTTACTCAATTGTGGTGCGATTATTGCAAGTTTTGCATTTGGATTTTGTTCTAACATTTGCTTTGCCCAAGCAACAGCAGCGCGGCATTCGGTTTCTTGATTTTCTAGACTCACGTGCTGTATTTGTGCAGCTTCTGCTCGCGTTGTCACATAATTGGCCACTTGCACCCCACGCGTTTTTAATACCTTGCGTAATCTTTGTTCTTGTGGCACGATTTGGTCAAAACCTGCAAACTCGATACGCGTGGGAAGCTCACCAGCACTGTGCGCTAGGCAATCCAGCTGCCAATCTGTATAACGTACGCTTTCAAGCACATTCAGCTGCTTGCAACGTTGCTGAAACGCGCGTTGCCATTGCACGAACTGACGCGATTCTTCTGCCTGGTGTTCGCGTGGAATATGCAAATTCCACGCAATTTGGTAACGATTTGCCTCCACCGCCGCGCTGGCCAAGCCGGAAACATCAAATAAATCGCCAAACGCATTTTTTTTGAGCGATTGCGTGATAATTTCTTCCCACAATAGTTGCTCGTTAAATGGACTTAAGGCATTTTGTGGTTCCGTAATTTGCCCCGATAACAAGCCTTGTTCAGTGATGCCTTCTAACCACTGCGAAAGCGTCTGCACGGCGACACTTTGCCATTGCATTTGGCCAAGTTGCGTGTATTTATGCGCGATATCGGCTTGAATGCTACGCACCAACCTAGCAGTTGGGCACAGAATGAGTGAATTGGCGGTGTTTAGCATACCCGAATTCTATTGGATATTTAGCGGCAACAGTAGTGTTAAAATAGTGCAAATCTATTGTTTCAATAAAGGAAATTGACATGCTTGCGCAATTTGCAAAATTTTCAAAAGTTTTTATTTGGTTGTTGTTGATTCCAATCGCACTATTTGCGCTCTACACTTGGGCGGCTTTGACTTGGGCGTATTCATCTGGCGAGCGTGCCGGCTATGTGCAAAAACTCTCACAAAAGGGCTGGGTGTGCAAAACGTATGAGGGTGAGTTGATTTTGGTTTCGATGCCCGGCACGCAGGCGGAGAAATTTGCTTTTACCGTGCGCGATGAAAACATAGCGAAGAAAATCGATGAAACTGTGGGCAAACGCGTGCGTTTGGTTTATGAGGAGCACAAAGGCATTCCGACGGATTGCTTTGGTGAGACTTCTTATTTTGTGCAAGACGTACAGTTGTTAGATAAGCAATAATTTAAGTAATGGCACTACAAAAAAATTTAGCGATTAATGATGAAAAAAACTACATCACGCCTGAAGGTTTTGCTGCGCTACAGGCCGAATTTCATCAGCTATATAAAGTAGAGCGGCCAGAAGTTGTCAGAACCGTTTCATGGGCGGCCAGCAATGGTGATAGAAGCGAGAATGGCGATTATATTTACGGCAAACGCCGTTTGCGGCAGATTGATGGGCGTTTAAAGCATTTGATGAAGCGCAT
Organism: Methylotenera sp.; assembly: GCA_025359405.1. GTDB lineage: Bacteria > Pseudomonadota > Gammaproteobacteria > Burkholderiales > Methylophilaceae > Methylotenera_A. The sequence goes on from JANYGD010000117.1 coordinate 45,576, forward strand.
GGATTTGGCCGAAATTGTAGATCCCAGCCTGCAACAGCATTTAGAAAAAGTGTTTTTTGGCGCTTGGGTGACTTTATTTAATTTATCGGATGATAGTGAGCATGTGTATCGCATTGTCGGTAAAGACGAACTTGAGCCCACAAAAGGTTACATTAGCTGGGTTTCGCCATTAGCAAAGGCTATGCTGGGCAAGGGTTTTGGCGATACTATACGCGTGATTACACCAAAAAATGAAGAGACGTTTGAAGTGGTGGACATTCGCTATTCACAGGCAAAAGAGAATACAAGCGCTTGAACTTTAATCATTATTCAGTTATCTTAGTGGCATGTTAAGGCGTTTTTCACGATTTTTTGCTTGTTTGCTTTTGGTGCTAATACCGCTGCAAAGCATTGCTGCAGCTAATATAGGTATATGTAACAGCATGATGCAATCTCAAGCGGGTGAACAGAAATCAGCCAATATGCCTTGCGCCAAAAACATGGCAGGCATGTCCAAAGTTGCTCAAAATCAAGGTGGCTGCACACATAAGAGTGCGTGCAAAACCATTTGTGCCACACTTTGTGCGAGCTTGAGCGCAATGACCGCGCTACCAAGCGATATTAAGCCAGCTACTTTTCTGGTTTCAGCTGCCTTGATTAGTATGCCTCATCAAGCTTACGCTTCAATCACCCAACCCAACCTACAACGCCCACCCATACTCCTTTCTTAAATAAGCGTTATCACGCCTATTTTGTGGCGTGACATTATTTTTAAGAGTCATAGGAGTGTTTTATGAATATCCGATTATTGGGCGAAAGCCTTCTATTTAGTTGCTTATTATTTATCGCCTTTACTGCAAAAGCAGAACAGCCACTAACCCTAGCTGAAGCCATTCAATTGGCGACTCAAAGCCAACCTTTGCTGCAATCTTTAGATAATGCCGCAGACTCAACACGCCAAGCGGCGGTTGCAGAAGGTCAATTGCCAGACCCTAAACTTAAATTTGGCATGATTAACTTGCCTGTGACAACACGTGATGCCCTACATTTTGATCGTGATGATCAAACTATGGTCAATGTTGGGTTTTCACAAGAGATGATTCCACTAAAAAAACGCGAAGTTGCTTCAAGTAAAATGCTGGCAGAGGCTGATCAATTTCATACTGAGCAAATAGCTACCGCTAGAAGTATTGAACGTGATGTGGCTTTGGCGTGGCTAGATGTTTATGAGGCGCAGCGTAAATCCGAATTATATCAACGTATTGCGGATGAAATGTCAGCCGAACGAAAGGTATTGGCTGCTGGTGTAAGTTCAGGTGGCGCAAAAACCAGTGAGGTGTTAGCAGTAGATACCGAGGTATCTTTGACTAATGAAAAACGTATCTTTGCAGAACGTGATGAGCGCAAAGCCCGAGCTGCGCTAGCACGTTGGATAGGTAATTCTGCATCGCGCCAAATATCGCCTGAACTTCCAGTGATGACTAACAGTTTAAACCAAGCAGCAATACAAAAAGAACTCGACAATCATCCACTACTAAAAAATGCCTATCAAAGCGAAAAAGTTGCGCAATTAGATGTAGAAAGTGCGCAAGCGAATCTGCAGCGAAATTGGGGTTGGGAGGTAGGCTATGGTAAACGTTTTGCTGACCGTAGCGATATGTTGAGTTTTCAGGTTTCTATGGATTTGCAACTCGATAGAACAAATCGGCAAGACAGGCGAACAGCCGAAAAACTGGTGTTAGTGGAAAAAGCACACAAAGTAACCGAAGATAAAAGACGTGAATTATCAGCAGATTTAGAAGATGCGCTAGCCGATGCAGAGGCCGCAGAAGCGCGTGAAAGTGTGCGTCTAACCAGCTTAATCCCCAATGCAAAGGCTAGATTGAGTGTTGCCCAAGCAGGGTATGCGGCAGGTAAAAATTCACTCGGTGAGGTTTGGGAAGCGCGTAGAGCTATGATTGAAATTGAGCTAGACCACTGGACAGTTCTCACAGATCGTCAGCGCGCTGCCGTAAAAATTGGCTATTTGCTTAATGATACTCAATTGTTTAAATCAAATTAAAAGGAATACACCATGAAAACGACACAAATTTTAGCAATTACAGCAATTATAGTGACCGTTATTGGTTGTTCTAAACAAGATAATACTGTGGCGATTGACAAGGCAGCAATGAAGCCTGCTATTGAATCGGCAGCATCTGTTGAAATGCTACCCAATGAAATTAAGGCAGATGATATGAGCGGTGTGAATGTAGAACAAGACAGTAGTGGAAAAAAAGTAATTTATTGGGAAGACCCAATGGTGGAAGGTAGACATTTTAATAAATCAGGCAAGTCTCCTTTTATGGACATGCAATTAGCGCCGCGATATGCACAGTAGTTTGAGTGCTAATTCACTTAGTAAATAAAAAGAAATGAAGGAAATAAAATGAAACGACTCCATTTATTAATCATTGCCGTCTTGTTAGCCTTGTTTACAGGATTAGGCTGGTTTTTAGGGCAAAAAAATAATCAAACGCCAATTTCTGAAAATATTGCGCCCAAAAAAATGGCAAAATCAATACCAAGCAAACCTATTAATAACGGCGTTGTTCAAGATGATAGTGGCAAAACAGTTAAATATTGGTATGACCCAATGGTGCCTGCTCAAAAATTCGACAAGCCTGGAAAATCACCTTTTATGGACATGCAACTAGAACCTAAATATGCTGAAGCTGGCGACGCTAGCGAAGAAGGTGGAGTCACTATTTCGTCGCAAACCGCACAAAACCTAGGTGTCAGATTAGAGAAAGTTGAAACAAAGACTTTTGGAGAATCACTTGCGGCTGTTGGTCGTATAGAACCTGATGAGCGACGCTTTTATGCAGTGCAAACGCGTATTCCTGGTTTTGTGGAGCGTTTATCGGTGCGCGCTGTGGGTGACCCTGTGGTTAAAGGGCAGAAAGTGGCTGAAATCTACGCACCAGAATTGCTGGCTGCTCAGCAAGAGTATTTAGCGTTGCTCACCTTAAATGATGTCGACAGTGACAATTCACTTAAGCAAGCAGCGCGTAATCGGCTGAGATTGCTTGGAATGTCTGAGGGTGAAGTTGCTGCAATCACTAAAACTGGCAAATCTAGCCCACGATTTGGTGTGTATGCGCCTGCTTCTGGTGTGCTTACAGAGCTAGGCGTTCGTGAGGGCGGGCAAATCATGACAGGTAGCTCTTTGATGCAAATTACCGATTTGTCACAAGTTTGGCTGATTGCGGAAATACCTGAGCGTGATGCGGCCAGATTAAAGCCGGGATTAGCCGCAGAAGTACAGCTGCAAAGCCTGCCAAGAGAGACATTCAAAGGCAAGGTAGGCTACCTTTATCCGATGTTGAATGATACTTCCAGAACCTTGCAGGTACGCATAGAGCTGTCAAATAAGGCGAATCAGTTAAGACCGGGTATGTATGCCAATGTTGCATTTACTGGACAAACGCATGAGGCTTTATCTGTGCCTACTGAAAGTGTTATCGCGACAGGTAAACGCAAAATTGTCATCGTAAAAGAAACCAATGGCTATCGCCCTGCGGAGGTTACAACAGGCCAAGAACGTGATAACCACACCGAAATACTTAGCGGTTTATCAAATGGCGAAGAAGTGGTCGCTTCTGGGCAGTTCTTGATTGACTCGGAAGCCTCGCTATCAGGCGTTTTGGCACGCTTATCTCAGCGAGATAAAGCCATGAAAGACGGTATGAAGGGAGCAAAACCGTGATTGCTCAACTCATACGTTGGTCGGCTAATAATCGCTTATTGGTGTTGTTAGCGTCACTCATGGTGGTGGCTTGGGGCGTGTTTGCTATGCTTAAAACGCCGCTAGACGCGATACCTGATTTGTCTGATACGCAGGTCATCATTCGCACCCAATGGCCTGGACAAGCACCACAGATTGTCGAAAATCAACTCACTTATCCATTGACCACTACGATGCTCTCCGTGCCAGGAGTTAAAACAGTGCGTGGTTATTCATTTTTTGGTGATTCATTTGTTTATATTTTGTTCAACGATGGCACCGACCAATATTGGGCGCGTTCTCGCGTGCTGGAATACTTGAGTCAAATTTCTTCAAAATTACCTAAAGGTGCAAACCCCAGCTTGGGGCCAGATGCCACTGGTGTGGGTTGGGTGTATGAATACGCGCTGGTGGATCGTAGCGGTAAGCACGATTTAGGTGAGCTACGCGCACTACAAGATTGGTTTCTAAAATTTGAGTTAAAGACTATTCCTGGTGTGGCTGAAGTCGCCACGTTAGGCGGTATGGTGCGTCAATATCAAGTGCAGGTAGACCCTGATAAGTTACGCAATTACCGTATTCCCTTATCAAAAGTCGTGTCAGCGATTCAATCAGCCAATCAGGAAACAGGCGGCGCAGTGGTAGAAACTGCTGAGGCAGAGTACATGGTGCGGGCGCATGGTTATCTGGAGTCATTGGATGATTTCCGCAATATTCCACTAAGCGTCAGTGATGGGGGAACGCCCATTCTGTTGTCTGATGTTGCCCGAATACAAATTGGCCCCGAACTTAGACGTGGTGTTGCTGAGTTGAATGGCGAGGGTGAAGTCACGGGTGGCGTCATCGTCATGCGTGCTGGGCAAAATGCATTAGAAGCCATTGATGCAGTAAAACTCAAACTTGCTACCTTGAAAAAGAGCCTGCCAGAAGGTGTAGAGATTGTGACTACTTATGACAGGTCACAACTCATCAAGCGTGCAGTGGATAATTTAACGCATAAGTTGATTGAAGAATTCATTGTGGTGGCACTGGTATGTGCGTTATTTCTATGGCACTTTCGTTCAGCATTGGTGGCGATTGTCGCTTTGCCTATAGGCGTATTAGTGAGCTTTATCGTGATGTACTATCAAGGAGTTAATGCCAATATCATGTCGCTAGGCGGCATTGCCATTGCGATTGGTGCGATGGTGGATGCGGCGATTGTGATGATTGAGAATGCACATCGAAAACTTGAGCATTACAAGAACACGCACGGTGAACCTGATAACCAGCAGCGTATCAAGTTGATTATTGATGCGGCGAGTGAAGTGGGGCCTGCATTGTTTTTCTCTCTACTGATTATCACTTTGTCCTTCATTCCTGTATTTACCTTGGAAGCACAAGAAGGCAAATTATTTGCACCACTGGCCTTCACCAAAACTTATGCCATGGCAGCCGCAGCAGGTTTGTCGGTGACGTTAATTCCAGTATTGATGACTATATTTATTCGTGGTCACATTCGACCTGAACATGACAACCCGCTCAATCGTTGTCTGATTGCGCTCTACAAGCCTCTGCTTGGTAAAGTGCTACATTATCCAAAAATCACGCTAGGTGTCGCATTCGTTTTGGTTTTGATAACACTATATCCGCTGAGTAAATTGGGCAGTGAATTCATGCCACCATTGGATGAAGGGGATTTACTTTATATGCCAACAGCATTGCCAGGATTATCTGTTTCTAAAGCATCAGAAATTCTGCAATTGAGTGATAGGCTCATTAAAACCGTGCCCGAAGTAAAATCAGTATTTGGCAAAACAGGTCGCGCTGAAACGGCAACCGACCCTGCACCGCTAGAAATGCTGGAAACCACTATTCAATTCAAACCACGAGATGAATGGCGCGCTGGCATGACACCAGAAAAATTGGTGAAAGAACTAGATGCAAGGCTGAAAATACCTGGGATGGCCAATGTATGGGTACAACCTATTCGCAATCGAATAGATATGCTTTCAACAGGTATTAAAAGTCCTGTCGGTATCAAAATCGGCGGTGCTGATTTAGCCACGTTGGAAAAACTTGGCGAAGAAGTCGAGCGCATTATAAAAACCGTACCTGGCGTAGGCTCAGTTATTGCTGAACGGGTGACAGGTGGACGGTATATTGATGTGAAAATTGATAGACTCAAAATCGCGCGTTACGGTTTGAATATTGATGATGTACAAATGTTAATTTCTATCGCCATTGGGGGAGATAACATCGGCGAAAAGATTGATGGTTTAGCGCGCTTTCCAATCAATGTGAGATTTCCAAGGGAACTGCGTGATTCAGTGGAAAAACTAAAAAACTTACCCATCATTACTGAAAAAGGCGCTACCGTACCATTAGGTGAAGTCGCAGAAATAAAAATCACTGATGGCCCACCAATGATAAAAAGCGAAAATGCACGGCCTAATGTTTGGGTGTACGTAGATATTCAAGATCGAGATTTAGGTGGTTTTGTAAAAGACGCTAAAGCGACGCTGGATAAAGAATTGCAGTTGCCAGCAGGCTATTCACTCACGTGGTCTGGTCAGTTCGAGTACTTTGAGCGCGCATCAAAACGGCTCAGTTATGTCGTACCGATGACGCTAGGCATTATTTTTATCATGTTGTTTTTAGCCTTCAAACGTATCACACCTGCAATTCTTATACTGGGTAGTTTGCCATTTTCCTTAGTCGGTGCGGTGTGGTTTCTGTACTTTTTAGGCTATCATTTTTCTATTGCCAGTGGTGTGGGTATGATTGCTTTATCAGGGTTAGCCGCAGAATTTGGTATCATTATGCTGGTGTATTTAGACGATGCGATTGAACGCTACCGAGCTGCGGGTAAGCTCAACAATAAAGAAGACTTATACGCAGCATTGATTGAAGGTGCTGCTTTGCGAGTGCGGCCAAAGGCAATGACCGTTGCAGTGATATTGGCGGGTTTAATCCCTATCTTAATCGGCACTGGCACGGGTTCAGAGGCCATGAGCCGCATTGCTGCACCAATGGTGGGCGGCATGCTAACCGCGCCGCTTCTATCCTTATTTGTGCTGCCAGCGGCTTACATGTTATTTAAGTTTGATAGAACTTAAAATATTTACTCATCACCTAACTAAGGGGATTTTAAATGTTACAGATTATTCTCAATTTTCGTCCGCTTGTGTCGCTATTGCCACTGCTATTAGCAAGTTGCGCTGCAAACTGAACAGTTAAGAGCAGCAGGAATGACCTGCGGTGGCTGTACAAGTAGTGTTACCAAAGCGCTTAAGGCTCTTAATGGAGTAATAAATGATGTCACCGTTTCTTTATCAGGTGGTAAAGCAACAGTGCAATATGACGAGAAGTTAACCACTACTGAACAATTAAAATCAGCGGTAATAGAAGCTGGTTATGGCGTAGATGCATCCAGTGCTGCGGAGCAAGCTCAGGGTAAAGGCTGCTGCGGATAAGTTGCTTTAAATCATAGGGAGTAAAGCGGAATGAAGGTAGATAACCCAGTATTGTCAGGCTTGAAAGATCCCGTCTGCGGAATGACGGCAACAGATCAATCTCCAAACGTATTTAATTACAAAGGTAAGCCAGTTTACTTCTGTAGTGTGGGCTGCAAAACTAAGTTTGCAGCTGATCCAGCGAAGTATTTGGCTGACGAAAGCTCAGACTTCACTGCATCAGAAACAAAACCTAGTCCTTCAGAAGTCATTCCCACTGGCACTATTTACACCTGCCCCATGCATCCAGAGGTTCGGCAAGACCACGCT
>JANYGD010000121.1 GCA_025359405.1 Methylotenera sp.
TCGCATTCTCGCCAGCCAGCTTACTTTTGCCGTATACGCTGGCCGGATTAACTTCATCGTCTTCAATATATGGCAATTTTTTTTCGCCACCGTAAACATAATCGGTGGAAAAATGAATCAGCGCAGCATTAAGCCTAGCAGCCTCATCAGCCAATATCTGTGAGGCTGTGACGTTAATGGCATAAGCTAATTCAGGTTCACTCTCGGCTTTATCAACCGCAGTATACGCCGCTGGATTGATAATTAAATTTGGCTTAACTTCGCGAACGATGCGGCGAATATCGTGCACTTTGCTTAAATCAAGCTGCTGGCGCGACAAAGCGATGACTTCGTGCTGCAAAAGCTTAGTTTTTAAGGCATGTCCAACTTGCCCGCTCACGCCTGTGAGTAAAATCTTTTTGTGCATTTACGCGAAATTGATTAAGAAAATTTCATTAAACAAATTTTTTAGCATCTTGCAAACTTAAACCTTGGCTGTCTTTGGTTGACAATATCGGCATGTCCTGTAAAGGCCATTCTACGCCGATACTGGGATCATCCCATTTCACGCAACATTCAAACTGAGGTGCGTAAAAATCGGTAGTTTTGTACAAAACTTCAGCAGTATTAGATAACACAAAAAAACCATGGGCAAAACCTAATGGAATCCACATTTGACGTTTATTCTCTGCAGATAAATGCGTACCGACCCATTGGCCAAATGTCGGAGAAGATGCTCGCATATCTACTGCTACGTCAAACACTTCACCTTGCGTCACACGCACTAGCTTGCCTTGCGCTTGTTCAATCTGATAATGCAGGCCACGCAACACGTTTTTAGCAGATTTTGAATGGTTGTCCTGCACAAAATGAATGTCTAAATTGGCAGCTTCTAAAAATTTTTGCTGGTTAAAACTTTCAAAGAAAAACCCTCTTTCATCACCAAACACTTTGGGTTCAAAAATAATCACATCTGGAATTTTGGTTCTGATAACGTTCACTAAAACACCTGCTCTGTTAAAACTTGTTTCAGGTATTTCCCATAACCATTTTTGGCGTATTTATTGGCCAAAGCTTCTAATTGCGCCGCGTTGATAAAGCTCATACGGTAGGCAATTTCTTCTGGGCAGGCGATTTTTAAGCCTTGGCGCTTTTCGATGGTTTGAATAAAGCTGCCAGCTTCTATTAACGAGTCATGCGTTCCCGTATCAAGCCATGCCATGCCACGCCCCATCACTTCCACTTGCAAATCGCCCCACTCCAAATATTGGCGATTTACATCGGTAATTTCCAACTCGCCACGCACCGATGGTCGCATATTTTTTGCGATTTCTACTACGCGGTTATCGTAAAAATATAAGCCTGTCACTGCATAACGTGATTTTGGCGTTTTAGGTTTTTCTTCCAAACTTACCGCTTGGCTTTGCGCATTAAACTCTACTACACCATAACGTTCTGGGTCAGTTACGGGGTATGCAAATATAGTGGCGCCTTTAGCTCGTTTTGCGGCATTTTGACCCATTTGCGCCAGTTCATGCCCATAAAAAATATTATCACCTAATACTAATGAACAAGAATCTTTACCAATAAACTGCTCGCCAATAATAAATGCTTGCGCCAGACCATCTGGTGAGGGTTGCACTGCATAGCTAATTTGCATGCCCCACTGCGAGCCATCGCCAAGCAACTCGTTAAAACGTGGTGTATCTTGTGGTGTGGAAATGATCAGCACTTCGCGTATTCCAGCCAACATCAGAGTAGATAACGGGTAGTAAATCATTGGTTTGTCGTACACAGGTAATAATTGTTTTGAAACCACCAGCGTGGCTGGATATAGCCGTGTGCCTGAACCGCCCGCTAATACAATACCTTTCATGCTAATTCTTCTCCTCGTTCTGAGTAATGCGTTTGCACCCAATTTAAATATTCACCACTGCTTACATTATTGACCCAATCTTGATTTTCAAGATACCAATTCACGGTTTTTTCAATGCCCGATTCAAAGGTCTCTTTTGGTTTCCAGCCTAATTCATTGGCAATTTTGGTCGCATCAATTGCATAGCGTTGATCGTGCCCTGGCCTATCTTCAACAAAGGCAATTTGATCCGCGTAAGGCTTTCCATCGTTACGTGGAGATTTTGCATCCAATATTCTGCATAGCGTTTTCACTACTTCGATATTGGGCTTTTCATTCCAGCCACCCACATTATAGACTTCACCTACCCGCCCAGCCGCTAGCACCGTTCTAATCGCCGCACAATGATCCTCCACATATAACCAATCACGAATTTGTTGGCCATTGCCATAAATGGGTAAAGGTTTGCCGGCAAGCGCGTTATGAATCACCAGCGGAATGAGTTTTTCAGGAAAGTGGTATGGGCCATAATTATTAGAGCAATTAGTGGTGAGCGTTGGTAAACCGTAAGTGTGATGATAAGCCCGCACAAGATGGTCAGAAGCGGCTTTAGAGGCCGAATACGGACTATTTGGCGCGTAGGGTTGGGTTTCGGTAAAGGCCGCATCTGCCTTGCCTAGCGAGCCATACACTTCATCAGTTGAAACATGCAAAAAACGAAAACTCTGCTTATGTTCTGTAGTTAAGTTGCTCCAATACGCTCTAACAGCCTGCAACAGGTGAAATGTACCCACCACATTGGTTTGTATGAAATCTTCGGGACCATGAATGGAGCGATCTACGTGGCTTTCGGCAGCAAAATTCACTACAGCATTTGGTTGATGTTCCGTCAATAACTCTGCCAATAGATCTTGATCCGCAATATCACCATGCACAAAAACATACTCAGGATGATGCTCAACATCAACTAAATTGGCTAAGTTGCCCGCATAAGTAAGCTTATCAAGATTAACTACTTTGCCTAAGCCCAATTTCAGCCAGCTGTTCACAAAATTACTGCCAATAAACCCGGCACCGCCAGTGACGATAATACAATTGTTCATTTTTTACCTTATAATCACCAAGCTTTTGCGCCTGCTTTTGCCAAGCTTTTTACATATTCAGCATGTTCGGCTAGCTCGGTGTCAGTCGCCTTCAACACTTTTAACAACCTCTCAGTTTTTGAAGCCGTTTGCTGCATCTCAACCAGCTGAGTTTGCGCTAAATCCATCATCAAACTATCTTGCCCACGCGTCATGGCCATATACACTTCTGCCAGCAACTCTGCATCCAGCAAGGCGCCGTGCAATGTGCGCTTAGAGTTATCAATGCCAAAATGGCTGCATAAAGCATTTAAATTATTGCGTTGGCCGGGTCGTGAATCTTTAGCCATTTTCAGCGTATCGGTAATTTTACTGCACGCTGTTTCAATGGGTTGCAGGCCAATACGGCCAAGCTCGCTATTTAAAAAGCCTACATCAAATGGCGCATTATGAATGATCACTTCTGCTTCGCTTATGAAGGCAATCAAATCTTGCGCGACCGCTTCGAATAAGGGCTTATCTTGCAGAAACTCCAGCGTAATGCCATGCACTTCCTGCGCAGCGGGGTCTATTTCACGCTCGGGGTTTAAATAAACGTGATAATGATTATTGGTCGGGCGACGATTGATCATCTCCACTGCGGCAATTTCGATGATGCGATGGCCTTGCGCAGGATATAAACCTGTAGTTTCAGTATCTAAGAATATTTGACGCATATTTTTACCTATAAAAACGCTGCTACGCCATCATTGGCAAGGCTGTCAGCCCGTTCGTTACCATCGTTACCATCGTGCCCTCGCACCCATATCCATTCAATGCTATGTTGATTTGCCAGCACATCCAAAGTTTTCCATAGGTCGTCATTTTTAACGGGCTTTTTATCTGCAGTGCGCCAATTACGCGCCTTCCAGCCAACAATCCATTCGGTGATGCCCTTTTGCACATAAGAAGAATCAGTATAAAGTTTAATGCTGCATGGCCTTTTTAGAGCCTCCAACGCGCGAATCACCGCTGTCAGCTCCATGCGATTATTGGTAGTAAGTGCTTCACCGCCATGCAAGGTCTTTTCTTTGCCATTGTATAGCATCCATGCACCCCAGCCACCAGGGCCAGGGTTGCCTTTACAAGCACCATCGGTGTAAATTTCTACTGAATCATTCATGGTTATTTTTAGTCATTATTTTTTGTTGATGCGGTTTGGATTTTGGGTTACTACTCACTGCAAGCCTTGATTTTATTGAGCTTTTCTTCCAATTTGGTTTAAGTAAATTCATATTCACCACGCGTTTTTTAGCGACAATAAAATAAAGACCGCCCATCATCGGCCACCATTTTTCGCCCAATTTATCCATGCACGCAAAGCGTTTGAGCCATTTTTCATCGTTAATCGGCGGCTCGTAACAATTCATGCTACCACTGACAAACTCTAAACCCAGTAAGGCCAGCCAATCTTTGATGCGTGATAAAGTAAAAAAATGCCCTTGCCATGGGTAGTTTGTGCCTTTTGTCAGCACCTGTTTTAGTCCCCAAGCACTCATCGGGTTAAAACCGGTCAAAATTAAATGACCTTCCGGCACCAATACCCGCTCCGCCTCACGCAGGGTTTGATGCGGGTTTCCGCTAAACTCCAGCACATGCGGCAAACACACCAGATCGATGCAACACTCTGCAAATGGCAAATAATCACTCTCGCAATAGGCATCGCCTTCACGGTTACCTACATGCAAAATGTGTGGAATACGCGAACTTTTGAGCAAATCCATTTGCAGCAAACCCAATTGCAGCGCGTTGAAACCAAAAATATCGCCTACCACCGCGTCATACATAGCTTGCTCACGCGTTAGCAAATATTGCCCTAGCGTGCTCTCAAGCCAAGCATGCTGCCCAGCGTAACTATTTTGTGGCGCCTGTTGCATTACGCAGTAAACAAAACTACCATTAAAAACATGCTCAATATTATCCCTATCCCTGCTTTTGACGACAATTATATATGGCTTTTGCATAACAAGCGCTACGCAGTTGTGGTGGATCCTGGCGATGCGCATCCTGTAATTGCAACATTGAAAAAACTCAATCTAGCATTAGCCGCAATTTTAATTACGCATCATCACAGCGACCATATTGATGGTGTGGAGGCGCTATTGACACACCAAACAGCGCCAGTGTCTATTCCTGTTTACGCGCCACAATATGAACAATTTGCATTTGAGCATATAAAATTGGTGGAAGGCGATGAAATTACGCTGCCCGAGATTGCACAAAGCTTTCGTGTGATGTGGCTGCCAGGACATACTTTGGGCCACATTGCTTATGTGAATGATGAATACCTATTTTGCGGAGATGTCTTATTCGGGGCGGGTTGTGGGCGAATATTTGAGGGCACGCCAAATCAGTTATTTGCCTCTTTAAATCGTTTAAAACCATTAAAAGGTAGCACAAAAGTATTTTGCACGCACGAATATACCGCCAAAAATATCGCATTTGCACTTACTTTGGAACCAAATAATGCAAATCTAATCGATAGAAAACAACGAGTACAAACGCTAAGGGCGCAACAATTGCCAAGCTTGCCCAGCACAATTGAATTGGAACTCAAAACTAACCCTTTTTTGCGCTGTAATCAAGCGACAATAATCAAAAATGCACAGGCAGAAAATCAAGATGAACTATCTGTATTTACCAAACTTAGAACCTTAAGAAATCATTATTAATCATTCACATAACATTTAATTATAAAGTAAAACTTTCACTTGACTTATCCAATTTCACTGGCTAACATGCATTTGACAAATTTGATTTTGTAGGGCGTTGTATCGATGCAAATAAATAAAATTCAAGGCTTAACAATCGCAAGTGCTAAACAACAAAAGTTTGTTGTTGGCCTCATCAGCTTTTTTCTGCTAGCCAGTGCTGCCATCTATTCACAACATGTAGCCGCTGAAACCAATGTTTCCGGCGTAGAAATTGAGATCGTCAGCGGGCCAGTTGATGGCAATTTGCCTAGCGATCCGGTACAAGATTTAGTGTCCAATATCGATGCCAACGATAATACGCAAGATGACTTATGGACACGCATTAAAAATGGCTACGCCATGCCCGATGTTGAGTCACAATATACAGCGACGCACGAAGAATGGTATGCCTCGCGCCCCGACTACGTTAAACGCATGGTGGAGCGTAGCCAGCGCTACTTATTCCACATTGTAGAAGAGGTGCAAAAGCGCGGTATGCCGACCGAAATCGCACTATTGCCGATGATTGAAAGTGCTTTTAACCCTCAAGCCAACTCGCGTAGTCGCGCTTCTGGCATTTGGCAATTTATTCCCTCCACAGGCAAAACCTTTGGCTTACAGCAAAACTGGTGGGTAGATAATCGCCGCGACGTGACCGCTGCTACTGATGCAGCGCTAGATTACTTACAAAAACTACACGGCATGTTTGGCACTTGGGATCTCGCTTTAGCCGCCTACAATGCTGGTGAAGGCACGGTACAACGGGCGATTGATCGAAATCGTAGACGAGGCTTACCGACCGATTATCAAAGCTTAAACTTGCCTGCAGAAACAAAAAATTACGTGCCAAAATTGCAAGCTATTAAAAATATCGTCACTGATCCTGAAAAATTTGGCTTAACTTTAAATAGCATTCCAAATCGCCCCTATTTTGCACGCGTGACTACGCCAAAACAAATTGACGCCAAATTGGCTGCGCAATTAGCGGAAATTTCTTATGATGAATTTACTTCGCTGAACCCAAGCTACAACCGCCCTGTCATTACCTCCACGGGCGAAAAACACCAATTGCTATTACCGGTTTGGGCTGCAGAACGCTTTGCGGACAACCTAGCTAACTATGACAAACCACTTACCAGCTGGCAAACCTACAATGCCAAGCGCGGTGAGCGCATGGATAACATTGCAAGCAAATTTGGTATGAATGTAAGCCAGCTGCGTGACGTAAACGGAATACGCGCGACCAACAAATTACGTAACTCGCAAGCCATGCTGGTGCCTGCAGTATATAACGGCAAACCTTTGAGCAATCCTGATGAAATTCAATCGGACAGCATTAATGCGGCAGAGATGGAAAACAACAATGACCTTAACCAATCGAACGAAAGTGAACCAAGCGCAAGCCGCGCCGTCATACACAAAGTTAAAAATGGCGACACGCTACAAGGTTTGGCTGCAAAATATCATACTAATACCAAAAGCTTGATGAAAATCAATCACCTTAAAAATGAAAAACTTAAGGCAGGGCAAACGCTAAAAATTAACGCGGTCGCATCTAGAAATAGTGGCTTAAAAAGGACTAGTTACAACAGTAATAGCCACTCGGTCAACCGCACAAAATCCAAACACATTAGCACCCGATCACATATTCGATTAAAATAAACACAACATGAAAAATTTTGCATTTCTAAACAATAAGTTACCAAAAAGAAATGCTAAAACAAGCAGTGCTATTGTATTTTTACTTCTACTCTGTAGCTGTGGTAAACCCGCTCTAAATTCCACAAACGAGCAATTAGAAAACCTCAATAAATCTTACCCGAGTCAATCTGGTGGCACATTGATAGACGCCATGACTGGTGAGCCTTCTGGCTTGATTTCTATGATCGCAGGTGAATCCGCTTCCTCTGCAATTTCAGCCAATATCTTCAACAAGCTACTTAAATATGATAAAAATCTTGATTTAGAAGGTGAACTTGCTGAAAGCTGGCAAGTATCAGCAGACCAAAAAACCATCACCTTTAAACTCAAACCCAACCTTAAATGGGCAGATGGCAACCCTCTCACCAGCGCCGACGTGCTGTGGACTTGGCATGCGGTGATAGACGAAAAAACGGGTAGCCCGTATGCGTCTGATTATCAGCTGGTCAAAAAAGCCGAGGCGCGCAATCCGCTTACTTTTAGTGTGACCTACGAGCAAGCCTACGCACCTGCGCTGGATAGTTGGGCTGGACTACAAGTGTTGCCCGAACATCTATTAAAAGACCAAGATTTACATACCACCGCGTTTGCGCGTAACCCGGTTGGCAGTAATTATTACAAACTCGATAGTTGGACACATGGCGAAAATATCAAGCTTTCGCGTAATGCAAGCTCTGTCTTGGGCCAAGCCAAAATCGACCATCTAGTTTCACGCATTATTCCTGATTCATCTGCACAGTTTTTAGAACTGATGGCAGACAGCATTGACAGTATGGGGCTGGATCCGATTAAATACGCGCGAATTATCCCCGCGCGACCTGAATTGCAGCAGAAATTGGCTTTGTATAAAGAGCTTGGCAATAGCTATACGTATCTTGGCTTTAACCTGAAGCGCAAGCCGTTTGACGACGTGCGTGTGCGCCACGCTATTAACTATGCCATTGATAAACAAGAGATTATTGATGGTGTGTACTTAGGCTTGGGCATTAACATTGCCTCGCCCTACAAGCCAGGTACGCGCTGGAGCAACCCCAACCTCAAGCCTTACCCTTACGACCCAACAAAAGCCAAAGCCTTGCTGAAAGAAGCTGGTTTTGCAGATACAAATGGCGATGGCATATTAGAGCGCGACGGCAAGCCGTTTTCATTTGAAATTGTGACCAATCAGAACAAAGAACGCGAAAAATCAGCTGTGCTTATTCAACGCAGGCTAAAAGATGTTGGTATTGACGTAAAAATTCGCGCCATCGAATGGGCTAGCTTTATTAGCCGCTTTATTAAAACTGGTGATTTTGATGCTGTCGTGCTGGGCTGGAGCTTAGGGCTAGACCCTGATCAATACAGTATTTGGCACTCTAGCCAGCAAGCGCCCGGACAGTTTAATTTTATCGGCTACAACAACCCCACTATTGATAAACTATTAGAACAAGGTCGCTTGGAGCTTGACCCCGATAAACGCATGAAAATTTACCACGAATTTGCGCGCGTTTTACTGGATGACAGTCCGATTGTGTATTTATCCGCAGGTTATGGTTTGACGGCCATCCACAAGCGCGTTAAGGGTATTGATAGCCCCGCTCCACCCGCTGGCGTGGGCTGGAATTCGGAAACATGGTACATTCCAGAACCATTACGTCGTAATGAAATAAGTGCGAACTAAAATTTAAACCGATATGCTGAGCTATTTAATAAAACGTGTGCTGTGGATGATTCCTCTCTTGATAGGAATCAGCCTAATTTCATTCTTTATCATGCACTTAGCGCCTGGAGACATTACCAATAACGAAGCCTCTTTTAACCCAAAAACCAGTGAAGAATCACGGCAAAAGCTGCGCGAACTCTATAATTTAGACAAACCCGTGATTGTGCAATATGGCTTATGGATGAAGCGTATGGCCACGCTTGATTTTGGTAACTCTTTCGCCAGTCATCAAAAACCTGTGTTTTGGCAAACCACCGATAAAGATGGCAACGTGACCAAAGGTATGATTCAAGAAGCACTGCCAATCACCTTAATTATCAATATGTTAGGTTTAATTATTACCTTAGCGCTTGCCGTGCCGCTAGGCATTATCGCCGCGCGTAAATACGGGCTATGGCAAGATAAATCAATTACGCTATTCAATTTTATTGGCTTTTCAATTCCTGGTTTTTGGTTGTCTTTGCTGCTGATGTATTGGCTTGGCGTGATGAATAATTGGTTTCCAATCTCAGGCATGCATAGCCTTAACTACGAATCTCTAGACACATGGAACAAGCTTAAAGATTCTATGAGCCACTTATTTTTACCTGTGGTTATCCCCTCTGTGACGGGCTTGGCGAGCATTACCCTGTTTGTAAAAAACGGTATGTTAGATGTGCTCCACCAAGATTACATCACCACTGCGCGCGCTAAGGGCTTGAGCGAGCATAAAGTTATCTATACCCACGCCTTGCGCAACGCCCTATTGCCACTCATTACCATTATCGGCTTGTCCATTCCTGGCTTAATCGGCGGCTCGGTGATTGCCGAGACCATTTTCGCCATCCCCGGCATGGGCAAGTTATTTTACGATGCGGTGATGATGCGCGATTTTCCAGTGATTATGGGCATTTTAACTATTGGCTCTGCGCTTACTTTAATTGGCAACTTAATCGCTGACATTGCCTATGCATGGGCAGATCCGCGTGTACGACGCGGTGTGATAAGAGATTAATGATGATTAATAGCGTATTCAAAAAAGCCTTGACCAATCCATTATCCAAAGCGGGTTTTATCGTTATAGTCGGCGTATTTTTATTAGCGATGCTCGCGCCTATCATTTCGCCTTACGATCCGGATGATATTAACGTGAAGGCGATATTGCTTGCGCCATCTATGCAACATTGGATGGGCACAGACGGCTTGGGACGTGACGTGTTAAGCCGCATGCTCTATGGAAGCCGTATTTCCTTGCTGGTTGGGCTAGTCGCTGTCGGAATTTCTACCGCAATTGGCATTTTATTGGGCGCAATCGCGGGTTATTATCGTGGCTGGGTCGATACTGTCATCATGCGCTTGGTCGATGTCATGCTGTCTATTCCCAGTTTCTTTTTAATATTGGCCGTCATCGCTTTTTTAACGCCTTCCATCATCAATGTGATGATCGTCATTGGCCTTACCTCATGGATGGGAGTAACACGCTTGGTACGGGCGGAATTTTTGAGCTTAACCGAACGTGAATTTGTGCAGGCTGCGCGTACTTTGGGCGCAAAAGATGCGCGCCTGATTTTTACACATTTATTGCCCAATAGCCTCACACCGATTATTGTCAGCTCGGTTTTAGGCGTAGCTGGCGCGGTACTTATGGAATCTGGCTTGAGCTTTTTAGGCCTTGGCGTGCAAGCGCCGCAGGCTTCTTGGGGTAACATTCTCACCGATGGCAAAGACTATATTCAGTTCGCTTGGTGGCTTTCACTGTTCCCTGGCCTAGCAATTTTAATTACCGTATTAGGGTATAATTTACTCGGTGAGGGATTACGAGACGCACTTGACCCGCGTTCTAATTCAAGCAAATAGATTAAAAATATAGGATGGAAATATGGGATTTTTAGCA
Source organism: Methylotenera sp. (assembly GCA_025359405.1). Classification (GTDB taxonomy): domain Bacteria; phylum Pseudomonadota; class Gammaproteobacteria; order Burkholderiales; family Methylophilaceae; genus Methylotenera_A. The sequence continues at coordinate 10,925 of JANYGD010000121.1, forward strand.
GGTAAGAAAATATTAATCGCAGGACTTTTGAGTGACCGCAGCATCGCCTACGGCATTGCTCGTGCCATGAAGCGTGAAGGTGCAGAATTGGCCTTTACCTATCAAATGGGAAAACACGAAAAACGTGTGGCTGATTTAGCCGCACATTTTGATTCTAAAATTGTGTTGCCTTGCGATGTGGCAGAAGACGCACAAATAGACGCACTATTCCCCGCGTTAGCTAAGCATTGGGATGGCTTAGATGGTCTTGTACATTCCTTGGCTTTTGTACCTAAAGTAGCGTTGGAAGGCGATTATTTAGACGCCGTCAACCGCGAATATTTCCGTATTGCGCACGACATCAGCTCGTATAGTTTTTCAGCGCTTGCAAAAGCCGCTTACCCAATGATGCAAGGCCATAATGGCAGTCTGCTCACACTCAGTTATTTGGGCGCAGAGCGCACTATGCCTAATTACAACGTCATGGGTGTTGCTAAGGCCAGCTTAGAGGCTAATGTGCGCTATTTGGCACAAAGCCTTGGCCCTAGAGGCATCCGCGTGAATGCGGTGTCTGCAGGCCCCATAAAAACGCTTGCAGCCTCGGGTATTGCGGATTTTGACAAGATGATTGGCTTTAACGAGCGGCATGCTGCTTTACGTCGCAACATCACCATTGATGAAGTGGGCAATGCGGCCGCGTTTTTGTGTAGCGATTTAGCTTCTGGCATTACTGGCGAGATTACTTATGTGGATGGCGGCATGAATATTACTGCCGCTGGTCAAATCAATTAATCATTAGCAGCAGTACAAAAAAGCCGATGTATCACATCGGCTTTTTAAATATCTAAACGCTGCTGGTCTCTAACTTAGTTTTACTGTTCTGTCTTAGTTTCCAGCAATTTGCGGTTCACCACAACATCGCTTTTTGCTTTCAATGATTTGCCATAAGCACTCACATACTCTGCTGCCACAGCCGCCTCTAGCTCAGCTTCAGCATTCTTTTTCGCTTCCTCATCCGCCGCCAGCGCATTACCAACATGGCTCACTTGCACAATTGTATAGCTGCTCTTGGCATTGGTAAATCCTGCATAAGCAGGTAATTTGCTGGTATCAATTTTAAAAGCTTGATTCATCACCGCTTCGCTTAACCCTTGCGCGGTTTTACGATCAATCGTCACGGATGGGATCCACTCTAAATCTTTGCCCGCATCGCCAGCCTTCAATTTTGCCAAAGTGGCTTCGCCTTTTTCTGTGGCTAATTTCACCGCTTGCTCTAATTTTAACAAGGCTTCAATACCGCCTTTAACCTCGTCAAAGCTACGCGGTGCGGCTGGTTTATACTCAACTAAGCGCGCTGAAACCATATTATTAGGCGAAACCTCAACCGCTTCAGTATTGCGCTTTTCTTTTAATACTGCGTCAGAAAACACCATACTCATCAATTTATCATTTTTGAAAAATTTACCACCATCGTCACGGCTCATCCAACCGCTACTTTGTAGCTGCAAACCAAATTTATCGGCTACTGGCTTCAAGCTGCCCGATTGCTCATACACAGTATTGCTAAAATCATCCGCTAACTCTGCATATTTAGCCTGCGCTTTTTGCCAACTCAACTCACCTCTTATTTGCGATTTCATGCTTTCAAAAGAAGTGTTTTGACCTGTAATGCCATCCAATCGAATAATGTGATAACCAAATTCAGACTCCACTAAATCACTAATTTGATTCACTTTCATACTAAATACCACATCTTCAAACGGCTTCACCATCGCGCCACGTCCGAAAGTACCCAAATCACCACCTTTTGCTGCCGAGCCTGGGTCTTGCGAGTTTTTAGCAGCAAGCTCTTCAAAGCGTTTGGGGTTCTTCTTTAATTGCGCCAAAATTTCACTGGCTTTTTCTTTAGCTGCAGCTTTATCTTTTTCAGTCGCACTTACGCCAAAACCAATTAAAATATGGCTGGCATGGCGTTGCTCATCACCTTGAAATTTGGCAGAATTTTCATCGTAAAACTGTTTTACTTCCGCATCGCTTACCTTCGTTTGCGCCACCAAACCAGCGGCAGAAAGCAAGGCGAACTCTAGTTTCACTTGTTCCGGAACTTTAAACTTGTCTTTATGCGCTTCGTAATAAGGTTTTACCTGCTCTGGCGTCACTTTGACTTGAGTCAAAAATTGACCTGTTTTAATTTCCGCCACACTGACATCTCGTTGCTGATGTGTATATTGTAGGGTTTGCTCAGCTACACCTTTAGGAATTGATACCAGCATGCCTAAGCCATCACGCGCTTGCTGTGTTAACAAATTATTGCGTTGCTCATTTTCAAATTTAGTCGCAGTGAGCTTGTTTTGTGCCAAAGTTTTCTGATACAGGTCTTCAGAAAACTTACCGTTTTCTTGAAATTCCGGCATACCCAGGATATGCTGGCTTAATTGCTCATCACTAATTTTAAAATTAGATTTACGAATTTCAGAATTCACCAAACGGCGAGTAATCAAACCGTCTAACACGGATTGCTTGAATTGCGTGCTTTCCAACATAGCAGCATCCACTTTACCATCCGCCTGCATACGATTGCGCACATTTTCCATCGCATTACCGTATTCTTGAATCGAAATTTTGTCGCCATTCACCTTAGCTACCGCAACATTACTACCTGCTTGATTCAGATAGGAATCAATGCCAAACAGTGCAAATGGAATAGTGATTAAAGCCAAAACAGCTTTTGCAAGCCAACCTGTAGTGTGTTTTCTAATTGCTTCTAACATACGCTTACCTTCTAAATTTTATTGCCAAATTGCATGACACAGCATTATATAACAGTTGAGGCAAATGACGCTTACATCTTGATTTTCGTGGTGAATAATTAGCCTTACAGAATCCATGGCAGCCCATAAAGAGCGAAAATTTAAATAAAAAAACGAGCCTTTTGGGCTCGCTTTTTTGTATTGGCGGTGCAGTGAGTCAAAGGCGAAATTGTCTCACATTAATACCCGCTAATAGGGAAATTTACAGGGTATTTCGCTAATTATTACTCTTAAATTCTAGAAAATGTACTGCCCTGCCCTATTAAATCTGGATATCCAAGGAATTTTTAAATTTCAGAACAGGGAAAAGCAGGGAATTAAATTAGTAATGAATACATAATGATGCAAAAGAATTGAGGCTGACCTTTAATTAATACCCGCCCTTTGAACTGCTTGGTACAGAACTACTCGAATCTGTCGTTGCACATCCACCTAGCAGCACGACCATTATTAAAACTAGAATTGCTGAAATAAAACGAGTTACTTTCATTTTAATCTCCTGTTTAGTTTAGAAAAAAACTAGTATAGCGGATTCATTTGCGACTGACGCAAGCATAAAATAGCCTGTCATATTTTCATGTCCTTCGCCGTAAAATATGTCGCAATAAAATAGCAGCTAAGCTGGTCTATAAGCGGTACACCAGCCATTCGCAATAACGTCTCCATCAATGATCCGGCACACGCCGGTTAAGCCGTTTGGCGCAGGAGGCACATAATATACGCACTGCGCACATCTCATACTCCCATTCGGATGATCCTGATAATGGAAAGTAATCTTAGTTACGTCACTTTCGTCATCCGCTAATACATTTCGACTATTCAATGCAGTGACTATTGGAATACTCATCAGGGCAAGTTGTAAACCATGCTTGAATAAAGCGCGTTTTGTATTATCGACAGGCATTTCTGCATCATTTAATTCATGCTTTTCAACCTTCATGACACTACCCTTTCTGCACAGGAAATTCAGTGATCTCGTATTTATCTTTTTGTAATTCTGCTTCAACTTCGCGAAACCCTAAACCATGGTATGGTTGAGTGGCATCCCAAGGCACCGGCATGCGTTTGGGCTGAGAACCAGGTGTGGGAAGTGGGAAAATAAGAGACTTTGCTGAGTGATGCGCAATATGGCCTGTCATATGATGATTTTCTTGATGGATATGACCATAAAAAACCGTCACATTGCTATGCGTTAATAGCAGGTCAATAGCCTTGGCACCATCCTTCGTCGCCCAGTCCCATTGCGGATACAAATCAAATAGGGGTCGATGTGTGAATACCACTATTTTTGCGTCTGCTGGCTGTTTTTGCAAATCCGCAGCGAGCCAGGCCAGTTGCTCATCCCCAATTTTGGCGGCTGGGTCAGAGACATTATCTAATACAATAAAATGCACGCCTTTATGATCAAAGGTATAGTGTGTCTCACCAAAAAACTCCATAAAAGCTGCACCATAATCTAAAGAGGCATCATGCTCACCTGGCATAAATCGAATATTATTAACTTTTAGTTCAGAAACAATCGTTTTAAACTCGGCTAGCCTTTTACGTCGTTCTATAGGATCATCAGTGGTATGGGTTAGATCACCAGTAAACACAATAAAATCTGGCTGTTGCTCAAGAGCATTAACAGCAACTATTGCTTTTTTTAAAGTATTTTTTGCATCAGGATTGGGCGCACCTTCAAAACCCCAATGTGTATCAGAAAGCTGCACAAAATAGAAATCTTCTAGCTCACTAGCATCTTGCTTGGTAGCGCCTGCGGATACGTAGCCACTTAAACCAGAAGCAAAAATAACACCGCCTAGGCCAGCCAGTTTGATGAAGTCTCGTCTGTTAATCGTCTCTTTCACTTTTTTCTCCATTTGTTAAATGGTCATATGACCGTTAACATGCAATACCGTGTCCCTTTGAAATTTATTCCCATAAAAACTGTCTTTATGGGAATAATTCTTGAATTAATTGGGTATTACATTGAGAAACTTGGAAACGTCATATGAATGACTCAACAAAAAAGCAGCGTTTTCAGGCCGCAGTGATGCCACATATCAATTCAGCATTTAACCTAGCACGCTGGCTTACTCATGGGCATGCAGATGCTGAAGATATTGTGCAGGAAGCTTATTTACGGGCCTTCAAATTTTTTGATGGCTTTCATGGTGAAGATGGCCGTGTTTGGTTGCTGTGCATTGTGCGCAATACCTTTTACACTTGGTACCAGCAAAACAAAGTTCAGAGTCAGCACACACAGTTTGAAGAAGAGCTACATAGTTCAAATGAAGAGTCCGACATTTTAGATGACGCTAATCCTGAACGCATCTTGATACAAAAAGATAGCCAGCGTCTGTTGCAACAAGCAATGAGAGAATTGCCAATAGAATTTCGTGAGGTCATGGTGATGCGTGAACTAGAAGATTTATCGTATAAACAAATTGCTGAAATTATTCAAATACCGATGGGAACTGTCATGTCCAGGCTTGGGCGTGGACGCAAGCAGTTGGCGGCCATACTTGCAGTAAATAATGGAGGTGCGAAATGAATCACGAAGAAGCACTAATTTTGTTACCTGCTTACGTTGATAAAGAACTTAGTTTGTCTGAGGCCGTTAATTTTGAACGTCATCTCAATAGTTGTGATGAATGTCAGCGTGAATACAATGAGCAAATTCATGTGAGTGCATTGATTAAAAATAATACCAAGTATTTTGAGGCGACACCTCAATTTACTAAACGCTTGGAAGCTGATCTACCTGCTGACCGAACGAAAGCTACTCAACAAAAATCACCTAACAGTTTTTGGAATTTGAATTGGGTAAACACCTGGGGAAGCGGAGGCGTAATTACGGCCTCTTTACTGGCCATTGTTTGGAGTACCAGCTTATTTCTTGCTACGCCTTCTGCGCAAGATAAGCTCACTGAGGAATTAGTGTCTAGTCATGTTCGGGCACTGGAAGTTGATCATCTGTCAGACGTGATTTCAACCGACCAGCACACGGTGAAACCTTGGTTTAATGGAAAGCTAGACTTTTCTCCCCCTGTCATTGAACTTGCTTCAACAGGCTTTCCAATAGAAGGTGGACGAATTGATTACATTGATGGGCGAACTATAGCAGTTATCGTTTACCGTCATAATAAACATCCAATCAATCTCTATATATGGCCTAGCACTAACAAAGACTCTGATATACAACGCACAACCCGCAATGGCTACAACATTGTGAACTGGACTGGTGAAGGTATGAACTACTGGGCTATATCTGATTTAGATACAGGAAAGCTCCAAGAGTTTGCTAAAAGCGTTCGCTTAGAGGTAAACAGTAATCAGAGGAGTTAGTAGGCTAAACGTCCACTTTTGGCCGAATTCAGACGTTCAGCTTATAACCTAAAAGTTATTCAAATCTTTTTCAAACCGCCCAAAGTGCAGCATAATCGTTGGCAAAATCAGCAAGTTTAACATCGTCGAAGTCACCAAGCCACCGACAATAATCGTTGCCATTGGGCCTTCAATTTCGCGCCCAGGTTGACCGCTACCAATCGCGAGTGGTAGCAGGCCCAGAGCGGTTACCAGTGCAGTCATTAAAATAGAGGGCAAGCGCTCAGTCGCACCACAAATGCAAGTTTCTAGGTTCCACACGCGGTTTTCTTCGTCAACCAGATGTTGAAAATGCGATACCATCATAATGGAATTTCGCAGCGTAATACCAAATAGTGTAACAAACCCTACCAGTGAGCCCAGTGAGATCCAACCGCCAGTAAACAAGACCGCCAGCACGCCGCCAATGAGCGCGAATGGCAAGTTGGCAAAGGTGAGCAGTAAATTGCGCAGCCGCCCAAATGCGATATAAAGCATAAGAAAAATTGCCACGCCCGCCAGCAAAGAATGTACGATTAAATCCTCGCGCGATTGCGCATTGGCTTCGGCCTCGCCAGTGAATTCCAAATAATTACCAGCGCTTAATTTAACCTCGTTTTTAATGCGTTTTTTAAGCTCGGCGTTAAAGCTTTCTATATCGCGGCCTTGAGCATTGGCGGTGATGGTTTGAATGCGTTTGGCACCGGCGTGCAAAATTTTAGAGCGGCCATTTTCTTGGTCAATAAACGCAACATCTTTTAAAAGCAATGATTTACCTTCAGGATTCATGAGTGGAATATTGCCGATATCGCTCACGTCGTCGCGTGCTTCATCTTGCAAAATCACGCTTAAACCGACCACGCGGCTACCCATGTAAATCTGCGAAATCGGCACGCCCTCATTGGCGGCGCGAATGGTATCCAGCACGTCCGTAGTTTGCATGCCCCACTGCGCAAGCTTATCTGGGCGCAGGCGAATCACCGCTTGCGGCGTGCCAGGCGGCGATTGTACCAGCACATCTTGTGCGCCCTTAGTGTTGGCAATAACGCCCGCAATTGCTTGCGCATCGCGGTCTAGTGCGTCCAAATCGTTGCCGTAAATATTAATGACGGTGGAAGCCGAATAACCAGAAATGGTTTCTTCGATACGTTCGGTTAAAAAGGTATTGATGGCAAAATTAACGCCGACAAAACCCGGCTTTGCTCCGTCGTCGCTGCCTTCGGTTTCGCCCGCTAAAGTTTCGCGAATTTCCTTCAAAATGCGTGTTTGTTCTTGGCCTGAAAGTGTGCCGATTTCGATTTCAAATTCGCTGTAATGCGTGCCGAAGGTGTCGGCCGCATTGGGGGCGCGGCCAACCCATTGTGTCACCGATACTACGCCCTTTATGTTGCGAATATCGTGTGCTACCAACTTACCAATGCGCAGTGACTCAAGTTCCGAAGTGCCGGGCACGGCCGTCATATGCATAATAAAATGACCTTCGTGGAGGGCGGGGATGAACTGGTTTTTGAACAAGGGCAGAATACCAAGCCCAAGTGCGATGAGGATAAAACTGATGCTGATGACTGCTTTATAATGTCTTTCGATGGCATACAATAATTGCACGTAACCGCCTTTGATGCGGCGAATAATCGGTGAATCTTCATTACTCAGTTTCGCATCGCCCAGCAGCACGTAACATAGCGCTGGCGTGAGTGTAAGCGCCACTACCAGCGAGGCCATAATCGCCGAAATATAAGCCAAGCCTAGCGGTGCGAATAGCTTGCCAGCCACGCCAGATAATGTGAGCAGCGGCATAAATACGAGCGCCACAATCACCGTGGCATATACCACTGAGCTGCGCACTTCCATCGAGGCATTAAATACCACTTTGTAAACAGCTTGTGGCTTAGGTAAATGACGATTTTCTTTTAGGCGGCGAAAGATATTCTCGGTGTCGATAATCGCGTCATCCACCACCTCGCCCAAGGCAATGGCCAAACCGCCTAACACCATGATATTTAAGCCGATTTTAAAATAGCCGAGGATGACAATAGCAGTGAGTAGCGACAATGGAATGGCGGTGGCGGAAATAAACGCGGTGCGCGCGTTGAATAAAAACAAAAACAAAATGGTGATAACTAAAATGGAGCCGATGAGAATGTCGCTGCGGACGCCCTCAATCGCGGTTTCAATAAAATTGGCAGGGCGGAACAAGCCTTCGTGCAGTGTGACTTGCTCGTTTTTTAGTGTCGGTTTGAGCTCTTGCAGGGCAGTTTCAATGGTCTGAGTAACCTTATGGGTATTGGCGCCCAGCTGCCCTTGCACCGATAAATAAATACCCGTTTCTTCGTTAATCGCAGCGCTGCTGATAGATGGTGCAGCGCCTTCCACTACACGGCCAATATCGCCCAAATTAATGCTTTGACCGTTTTTATATGCAACGACCGCTTTGGCTAAGGTTTGCAAATTGGTGGTTTGACCTTCTGTATTAATAATAATGCGTTGATTATTATTTTGGATGAAACCTGCGCCGCCCACACCAGTAGCCTTCCGTGCTGCATTGATGACATCCTGAATGGAAAGATTGTAGTGTTTGAGTTTATCTGGGTTAATTTGCACTTGAAACTGTCGCACTTCTCCGCCGAATACATTCACATCTGCCACGCCCGGAATCGCTAATAAATGCGGCGTAATGGTCCAATCCACAATGGTTCTGAGCTCCATCAAGCTACGTTTTTTTGAAGTCAACCCAAAGCCCAAAACAGTGCTGGCGGAAGAGGTGAGTGGAGTAATGTTGGGCGTAATGCCTCGTGGCAGTTGATTTGTGAGCGTGCTTAAACGCTCGGCGACTACTTGGCGATTTCTATAGATATCGGCACTTTCATCGAAAATGACTTTCACCACAGACAAGCCTGGAATTGATTGCGAGCGCATGTCTGTCACGCCTACGGTGCCTGCAATGCTCGATTCTATTGGCTGTGAAACTAGGCTTTCGACCAACTCGGCCGATAAACCTGGCGATTCAGTTTGGATGATGATTTGTGTGGGTGAAAACTCAGGGAAAACGTCTAAATTACCGCGAGTGAGGCTGTAAATGCCGTATAGCACGATGAGACTTGCCAAGCCAATAATGACGCCATAGAAGCGAATAGAGAAGCGGACGATGGCGGACATCATATTTTAATTCTCAATCCTTGTTTTAGCTCCGACATCACATCGCATCGCGATATGAATCTGCGCTGAAATGAAGACTAATTTTTTGCAAAAATTAGTCTTCATTTTCATTCTTAATCTGGTACTTAAATTCTTCAGAAAGCAGTAACTGCGCGCCGCTGACGACGACTTCACTGTTTTCGTCAATACCTTGATTAAACCAGCCGCCTGCGACTTCAGTATCTGTGCTGATGGGTTTGCGCGCGAATTGGTCGTCACCTTGCTTGTTTTTACCTTGTTTGAAGTACGCCCAAGGTTTTCCACCATACCAAACTAGCGCTTGGTTAGGAATCACCACGCCGCTATTACCAGTTTGAGTTGCTTTGTTGCTGGAATTCATTTCTACATTGACGCGCATGCCAATACGTAGTTGGTCTGCTGGCGCACTGTAATAAAAGGTTTTGCCATAACCGTTGGTATCACTAGTGGCAGCGGGGGAGATATAAACCGCTTTGATGGGCGTGGCTGCTTCATTGGTTGGCGTTAAATTGAGTGTAGATTCATGCTTGGGTGCCGCGGCATCGGCCGGCAAACTTACTTGAATCAGCACATTTTTTCGGTCTAACAAACTAGCTAAGTGCGGCTCTAACTGGGCGTCTGAGGCCAGTTTCGCTAACTCATCACCCCATTGCAATTTCACGCTATTTTGCAGGTTTTTTAGCTGCGATTCACTCGCAGTTATTCTGGCATCTTCAGCGTTTACAGCTGCCAAGGCTTCTTGCACAGCGCGGTCAGAAACATTTTTGTCATCTTCATTAAGCGCTTTAAGTCGTTGATATTGCTGTTGATTATTGTTGCTAGCAGCGCGCGCAAGGTTAATCTCACTTTTAGTGCGTAAATAATTGGTTTTGGCCTCGATTAAACTATCAATCGCAATCACGTTTCCGTAACTTTTGATTTTGCCTTGAAAGTTGCTTACAAGCACTTTAGCAGTCGTAATGCCGCTATTTTGTTGGGTTACAGACGACAGACTTACCACGCTAATGCCATCTTTTGCGCTCACCCGATTGGGGATGGCGATTTCATTTTCATGGCTGTTTCGGTAAGCTTCGTACTCATCTTTACCATAAAAAATCAGCACCCAAAATAGCACCACAATCAGCAAAGATTGCAAACCGATAATAAGACCTAGTTTTTTATTCATCCATTTAACCTATTGAATTTTAATAATATTATTGTCAATCTCAACCGTGTTTTGATCCGCATTTAAAGGTATCTGTAGCATATCTTCAATCGCTAAAGCGGCTTTTAAGTTGTTAAATTGCGCATTCAGTAATTGTTGTTCCAGCAAATTTGTACTCAGGTCGTTTTGCGTCAATTCTAGGCGATCAATCAAGCCAGCCTCAAACTGGCGTTGCAGTTTTTGGCTATATTGTAATTGTGCTGCTTGCTGAGTTTTTATGCGCTCAATATTTTGCAAACCGGCCTGATAAGCCGCTACGCTTTGGCTTAGATCGCCAATAATTTTGGCTTGCAGCGCTTCAAATTGTGCGCCTTCAATCTCGCGCAACTGCGTGGCTTCTGCAATCAGTGTTTGATTTTTATTGATTAAATTCAATAAAGTAGAAAATCCAAGCGACCAAATGCTGTCACCAAACTCAAACGCGAAACCAGGGCTTAGAGAAATGTCAGGTGTTTGTTTAGCGACTTCCAGCTTAATTTTTGCTTCGGCTGCGGCATATTTTTCTAAGCTACGTCGAATATCCAACCGGTTGAGTAGGGCTTTTTCTTGTAAGTTTTTGGATACATTTAATTGTGCGGCTTGTTGCGCTAAAGTGGCCTCTAAATCCAGCAGCTTTAAGTTATTTTGACTAAATTTTTCGTCAGTTAAACCCACGTCAGAAGCCAAAGCAGCACGGATTTCAGCTGATTTAGTAAATTCAGAATTAAGCGCAAATAGTGCTTTTTGTTGTACCAATTTTGCCACACTCAGCTCGGTGTTAGAAAGCGCGCCCAATTGCACGCGTTTCTCTAATATTTTCACCAACTCATTTTGCTTGTTAACTTCGCCAGTCAATTGTTTTTGCAGTGCAATATTTTCGTGATATCTCAATAAATCTTTGGCGATTTGGCTGCGCAATTGCCACGCCACGTCGGCTACGTCAATGCGCGCGGCTTCCGCCAGATGTTGTGCTTCTTCTACGCGAATTTGGCGCTTATTGCCGGTTTCGATGGGAATTTCTACATCCAAACCAAACGCCCAAGGATTTTTATCGCCATTAGCCCGGTTACTATGCGCCACGCGACCGCCAAGCATAGGACCTTGTTGTTGATTAGCACTATTCAGGGCTGCGTTTGCTAGCGCCAATTGCGCTTTGGCGACATCCAGTTTAGGGTGGAAATATAGCGCACATAGCGTGAGTTCGTTTAAGCCCCATTCCGCAAATGGTAATTGGTTTTCGGCGTAACCTTGCTCGATTAAATAAGCTTTAAATTCGGCGCTGCTGGCATCTTTATTGGTTAATTTGACTGTAACACTGGCAGAATCTAGCGGTTTGGCTTGGTACTTTTCATGGGCACAGCCGCCTGCGAGCAAACTCAAACCTAGAATTGCGAACAAAATTTTTGATTGGGTTGCGGAAGTCATGAACAGAAATTGCGCGCACGTGCTTAAAAATTAAGCGCTAGTTTTCGATGCTGGCGTGTACCGAGCTAAGCGCGTCTTGAAGCGTTTCTTCTGAGAGTTTATTAATAGTTGTAGCCAACAAATCCGCCGCTTCTACCGTACGAATCGGCAAATCGTGTGTATTAAGCTCAGCAATCAAGCCAGCCGCCGCACCAGCGATAATCAGTAAAGTTTCACGCTCTTTCATCAGCAGCTCAAGCTCAGCGCTTAGCATATTGGTTTCGTTTGAATGGGTCGTGTTTTGCATGGTCTTATCTTTAAAATGAAGCGTTAAGTTGTATCTTGCAGTTTGTAAGGCTTGCTTGTCAATGTACTTAGTCATTGTAAGCACAATTTTGTGTTTCGGCTGAGGTTTTATCTTATCAAATTGGGCAAACTTGAGATACAATACGCGTTTTATTGATTTGGGTGCGTGGTTTAATTACATGGCCCAAATAAAATGCGAGAGTGGCGGAATTGGTAGACGCACTGGATTTAGGTTCCAGCGCCGTAAGGCGTGAGAGTTCGAGTCTCTCCTTTCGCACCACATAATTAACCGTTTTCTAAGAAAACAATTATTTACAGGAAATGCAACATGGCAGCATCTGTTGAAACAATTAGCAATTTAGAACGCCGCATGACAGTTAAAGTTCCTTTAGCTCCACTAGAAGGTCAAATTAAACAACGTCTTAGCCAAATTTCACGTACTGCAAAATTCGCGGGCTTTCGCCCAGGCAAAGCACCGATTGGTTTGGTGAATCAGCATTATGGTGACCAAGTACGTGACGAAGTGTATTCGCAAGCGGTAGAGGCCAGCTTTGGCGATGCGGTGCAAGAGAACAAATTGCGCGTGGCAGGTTTTCCTAACATTGAGCACAAACCATTCAAAGAAGCGGCGACAGATTTTGAATATACGGCGACGTTTGAAATATTTCCAGAAGTGAAGTTGGGCGACTTAAGTAAATTAAAGATCGAAAAACCGACATTAGAAATAAGCGATGCTGACGTTGAAAAAACGTTGAATGTATTGGTAAAACAACGTGTTAGCTACGATCCAGTGAAGCGTGCGGCCAAAAAAGATGATCGCGTAAATGTTAGTTTAGTTGCCAGTATAGATGGCCAACAAGTAGAAGATACCGCAGGCAAGGGCATGGATTTGGTGCTGGGCGAGCCCGGCCGCTTCGCTTCGTTTGACGACGCATTGGTTGGCGGCAAAGCGGGTGAAACTAAAAAGTTTGATATTAAATACCCTAAAGACCATAACCCAGAGCAACTTGCAGGCAAAAAAGTGAGTTACGCCGTGACTTTTAACAGCGTTTCACAGCCAATTTTGCCAAAAATTGATGCCGAATTTGCAAAAAGTTTGGGCGTGGATGACGGCAACGTAAAAAAAATGCGCGCTGAAGTGAAATTAAGCTTGGAACAAGAAGCGGAAAAACGTGTCAAATCGCGTGTAAAAGAGGGCGTATTTCAAGCCTTAATTGCAGAAAGCAAATTAGAAGTGCCTAAGGCTTTGATTGGTGTTGAAACCAATCGCATGATGCAAATGACCGCGCAAAACTTGCAGCAACGCGGTATGGCTGCCAAGGATATTCAACTTGAGCCAGCAATGTTTGAAGAGCAAGCAAAACGCAGCACCACATTGCGCTTAATTTTGAGCGAAATTGTCAACACAAACAAGTTACAAGCCAGTGCAGACCAAGTGCGTGCGGTGGTGGATACGTTTGCGAATAGTTACGAAAAACCGCAAGAGTTGGTGGATTGGTATTATGCGGATGTAAAACGCTTGGATGAACCAGCCGCACTGGCAACTGAAGAAAATGTGGTGAATTGGGTGTTGGAAAAAGCCAAAGTTACTGCTAAAAAAATCAAATTTGATGAATTAATGGCTGGTCAGTAAGTTAAAGCCAATTAAGTAAATTTAGGACAAATAATGAGCGATTTTAACAGCATGGAAGCACCGCAAGGCTTGGGTTATATTCCGATGGTCATTGAGCAAAGTGGCCGTGGTGAGCGCTCGTACGACATTTATTCGCGCCTATTAAAAGAGCGCGTAATTTTCTTGGTGGGCCCAGTGAACGACATGACGGCTAATTTAGTAGTCGCGCAATTATTGTTTTTAGAAGCTGAAAATCCAGATAAAGATATCTCGCTTTACATCAATTCGCCTGGTGGCTCAGTGACTGCAGGCATGTCGATTTATGACACCATGCAATTTGTGAAGCCGGACGTGAGTACCTTGTGTATTGGCCAAGCGGCGAGTATGGGCGCGTTTTTATTGGCTGCTGGCGCAAAGGATAAGCGCTTTAGTTTGCCCAACTCGCGTGTCATGATTCATCAACCTTCTGGCGGTTTTCAGGGCCAATCGTCCGATATCGAAATCCACGCCAAAGAGATTTTGTATTTGCGTGGCAGATTAAATACGTTGCTTGCGCACCACACCGGCAAAACCGCCGCCGATATTGACCGCGACACTGAGCGTGACAATTTTATGAGTGCAGAAGAATCGGTGAAATACGGCATGATCGACAAGGTGATTGCAAATCGCGGCGATGCGGCTTAATATAAAAGTAGTTTTTGTAAGGTTTAAGGATTTAAATGGCCACTAAAGCCGAAGGTGAAAAGTTACTGTATTGCTCTTTTTGCGGAAAAAGCCAGCATGAAGTCAAAAAATTAATCGCAGGTCCGTCCGTATTTATCTGCGATGAATGCGTTGATCTATGCAACGACATCATTAAAGAAGAAGTACAAAGTCTAAGCGACATCAAGCCTACCGACAAGTCCCTGCCTACGCCGCAAGAGATTTGCGCCATTTTAGATCAGTACGTCATCGGTCAAGTACAAGCCAAAAAGAACTTATCAGTCGCGGTGTATAACCACTACAAACGCCTTGGCCACAACCATATTTCGCAAAACACTGTTAAAGACGATGTAGAAATTCAAAAAAGTAACATTTTGCTTATTGGTCCGACAGGTTCGGGCAAAACTTTACTAGCACAAACACTGGCGCGCCTTCTGGACGTACCGTTTGTGATGGCGGATGCAACCACATTGACCGAAGCGGGTTACGTGGGTGAAGACGTTGAAAACATTATGCAAAAATTGTTGCAAAAATGCGATTACGACATTGAAAAAGCGCAACGCGGCATTGTTTATATTGATGAAGTAGATAAGATCTCACGTAAATCAGAAAACGCTTCGATTACCCGCGATGTGTCAGGCGAGGGCGTTCAGCAAGCCTTATTAAAGCTTATCGAGGGCACCGTCGCATCAGTACCACCACAAGGCGGCCGCAAGCATCCCAATCAAGAGTTTGTGCAGTTAGACACCACCAATATTTTATTTATCTGTGGAGGTGCGTTTGATGGTTTAGATAAAGTGATTCGCAGACGCTCAGAAAAAGGCGGTATCGGTTTTGGTGCGGAAGTGAAAAGCAAAGACGATGCAAATAACATAGGCGAAATATTGCGTGATGTAGAGCCAGAAGACTTAATTAAATTTGGCTTAATCCCAGAGTTCATAGGTCGGTTACCCGTGGTTGCGACACTGGAAACACTGGATGAAGCAGCGTTGATGACCATTTTGACCGAACCAAAAAATGCGCTTACCAAGCAATATATCAAGCTGTTTAAAATGGAAGGCGTAGATTTAGAGTTTAGAGAATCAGCCTTACATTTAATCGCCAAAAAAGCGCTAGAACGCAAAACTGGCGCGCGCGGCTTGCGCTCGATTATGGAGCATGCGCTACTGGAAGTGATGTACGATTTGCCATCAATTGAGAATTTAAGCAAGGTCGTCATTGACGAAGGCACCATTAAGGGCGACTCACAACCGATTCTGATTTATCAAGACGCACCCAAGGTTGCTGAATCCGCCAGTTGATTTTGCCTCGCCTGTTCCACCAGCCCAAACCCAACAAGGCTATTGCAATTAATTATCAGTGCTTTATAGTGCTCTTTAAGCTAGATTAATTTGGCTTTTGCACTTGAAGTATCAAAGAATGTTCCCAACTTAAAAGCATTGGTAGTAGTTACCGTGTGAATTTGAAAGTATTTTATGACTGAACAGACTTTGCCAGACAATTTATCACAAGCCCATCATGGCATGATGCCGCTGTTGCCTTTGCGCGATGT
>JANYGD010000195.1 GCA_025359405.1 Methylotenera sp.
AAAATAAGTCATGACACCTACCGAATCGTTTATTTCACACTTGATTGAGTTGCGCAATCGCCTACTAAGAAGCGTAGTAGGCTTTATATTGGTATTTTTTGGCTTATTTCCGTTCGCCAATAAAATCTACTCTCTGCTAGCCGCGCCAATGCTGGCTAAGTTGCCTGCGGGCGGCCAAATGATTGCCACCGCGGTGACCACGCCATTTTTTGTACCGATGAAAGTGGCCATGATGACAGCTTTTGTAATTTCTCTGCCGCATACTTTGTATCAAATTTGGGCGTTTGTGGCGCCAGGCCTGTATGCGCACGAAAAAAAACTCATGCTACCGGTGATTTTAGCCAGCTACGTACTGTTTTTAACAGGTATGGCGTTTGCCTATTTTGCCGTGTTCCCAGTAGTGTTTGGTTTTATGGTGAAAAGCGCGCCCGCTGGTGTGGCGGTGATGACCGATATATCACAATATCTCGATTTTGTCATAACGCTGTTTATGGCGTTTGGCTTGGCGTTTGAGGTGCCAATCGCGGTGGTGCTCGTTGTGCGATTTAGTTGGGTGACGGTTGCCCAATTGAAGGAAGTGCGTAGTTATGTGATTGTGGGCGCGTTTATTATCGGTGCAATCTTTACACCGCCAGATATTATTTCGCAGTTTATGCTCGCGGTACCGCTGTGGCTATTGTACGAGGCAGGCGTGCTGGTGGCGCAACTCACTCAACCAACAGCACTACCCAAAGAAGATACGATTAAAGCCTAACTAAGTTTTACTAAAGTAGGCGGTACATTGGCGGCGGTAACGGTAAAAGTAATCACCGTGGAGGTGCTGCTGGCATTGTTGTTGTCAGTCGCGACGGCGGTAAGGCTTAAGTTGGCAGGACTGGCAGCGTTATAGAGGATGCTGTAAGGCGCGCTGGTGCTGGTGCCTATTAAAGTACCATTGGCGTAGAAGTCTACCTTGGCTATGGTGCTGTCACTGTCGCTGGCGTTACCTAGCCGAAGAAATCGGTCAAGTTGAAAACAAAGATTGTGGCGAAGTTTGAACAAAAATTTCTGAATTCCATTAGTTTACTTACCGTCGGCGGACTGCAAGCGAGCCTGCACTACACTTACTGTTTTTTCATGCACAGTAGTCATTTGCTTGCAACTGCTGGTTTTGGTCGTTTTCCAACGGTCACGTTTACCTTGATTTCTTTTTCGGCTCTAGCAATTTTTAATACCGCTTTTTCATTCGGTTTTAGTACAGCAATTAAATTCAGCATATTGCTGCTATCGACCACTTCTTTGTCATTAATCGCCAGCAATACATCACCCGCCTTAATGCCAGCCACGTCTGCAGGGCTATTGCGCAGTACGCCCGCAATCAATGAGCCGCGTGCTTGTGGCAATTTGAATGATTCGGCCAATTCGGGCGTAATGTCTTGTGCCTCAATACCAATCCAGCCGCGCGTTACGCTACCGCTCACTGCAATTTGCTCCATCACTTGCTTGGCTAAGCTGGCAGGAATCGCAAAGCCAATGCCCATGCTGCCACCGTTACGCGAATAAATCGCGCTATTCACGCCTACCAGGTTACCCTCTGCATCAATCAAAGCGCCGCCCGAGTTGCCAGGGTTAATCGAGGCATCGGTTTGAATAAAGTTTTCGTAAGTGTTGATGCCTAAATGATTACGCCCAAGCGCACTCACAATACCTTGCGTGACGGTTTGCCCCACGCCAAAAGGGTTGCCAATCGCCAATACCACATCGCCCACATTGAGTTTATCGTTGGCCGCAAAGGTAATCGCAGGTAGATTTTCTGCGTCTACTTTTAGTACCGCTAAATCGGTATCTGGGTCGGTGCCCACGACTTTTGCTGATAATTTTCTGCCATCTGCCAACGCAACTTCGATTTCATCAGCACTAGCAACCACGTGGTCGTTGGTTAATATTAAACCTTGTTCGCTAACAATGACGCCGCTGCCCAAGCTATTTTCAGGTTGATCTTCTTCGCCATTGTCTGGCTGCTCGCCAAAAAAATGCTTAAATAAAGGGTCGTCTTTAAATTGCTCATTTGGGTTAGGCGCAGTGACTTTGCTCGAAGTAAAAATATTTACCACCGAAGGCATGGCTTTTTTTGCGGCAACACTAAAGCTGGTTTTTGAAATAACTTTAGAATCGGCTGCAGTGCTTGATTCTACTTGATTGACGACAATGGGTAC
>JANYGD010000029.1 GCA_025359405.1 Methylotenera sp.
TGAACAAATTATTATCAGCATTATTAGCAGGTGTTTTTGCAGCAACTTTGTCAGTTAGCGCTTTTGCGGCTGACGAAGCCCCATCAGCAGCTACAGCAGCAGCACCAACAGCGGCGGCTGCTCCATCTCCAATGAAACATAAAGCTAAAAAAGTGCACAAATCACACAAAAAAGAAAAAGCTGAAGCAGCACCAGCAGCAGCTAAGTAAGTAGTTTTTGCTTTAAATAAAGCGATGCCCTAGAGATAGGCGCATCGCTTTTTTATTGGCTGGCATTTTTTAATGGTTTTCACGGCTATTGAAATAGCTACAACATGATAAAATAAGGCTTTTGGCGGTAGCCTTATTGCACGAAATCATAGTTGGATGAACCTAAATATTTTAACTAATAGCTATTCAAGCACAGAGACACAATTGCGTGCCTTATTGCAGCAGCGCATTCTGATTTTGGATGGCGCAATGGGCACGATGATTCAGCGCTACAAGCTGACCGAGGCGGATTATCGTGGTGCGAAGCCAAGCGGAGAAAAAGGTCGCTTTGCAGATTTTAAAGCACCAGCTGGTCAGCGCGAGCTGTTTGTAAAAGGTAATAACGAGTTACTCACCTTAACGCAACCGCAGCTGATTCAAGAAATCCACGAACAATATCTGGCTGCGGGTGCAGATATTATAGAAACCAATACCTTTGGTGCCACCAAAATCGCTCAGGACGATTACCACATGGCACATCTTGTATATGAGATGAATGTGCAAGCCGCCAAACTTGCTAAAGCCGCCTGTGCCAAATATAGCACACCAGATAAACCGCGCTTTGCGGCGGGTGCACTTGGGCCAACACCCAAAACTGCCAGCATCTCGCCGGATGTGAATAACCCCGCTGCGCGCAACGTAAATTTTGACCAGTTAGTGAACGCTTACTTAGAGCAAACACGTGCGCTGGTCGAGGGTGGCGCAGATATTTTAATGGTGGAAACTATTTTTGATACACTAAATTGCAAAGCGGCTTTGTTCGCCATTGATACATTTTTTGAGGAAAGTGGACAGCGTCTACCAATCATGATTTCCGGTACGGTGACCGATGCTTCGGGTCGTATTTTATCGGGTCAAACGGTTTCTGCATTTTGGAACTCGGTGCGCCATGCCACGCCGCTTACCATCGGTTTGAATTGTGCGCTAGGCGCGACGCTTATGAGGCCGTATGCCGAAGAGCTGTCAAAAATCGCTGATACGTTTGTGTGCATTTATCCCAATGCAGGTTTGCCGAATCCGATGAGTGACACAGGTTTTGACGAAACGCCAGATGTGACTTCGAGCCTGGTAAAAGAGTTTGCCGAAAGCGGTTTTATCAATATAGCTGGCGGTTGTTGCGGGACTACGCCGTCGCATATCAATGCGATTTACGAACAAGTTAAAAATATCGCGCCAAGACAGGTGCCACAGGTGCCAATATCCATGCGCCTTGCAGGACTAGAGCCTTTTACTATTGATGAAAGCTCATTATTTGTAAATGTGGGCGAGCGTACAAACGTCACTGGCTCTAAAGCTTTTGCACGTCTGATTATTAATGAGCAATACGACGAAGCCTTAAGCGTGGCGCGGCAGCAGGTCGAAAACGGCGCGCAAGTCATCGACATTAACATGGATGAAGGCATGCTGGATGCTGTAAAGGCCATGACGCACTTTTTGAACTTAATTGCGTCCGAGCCTGATATTGCGCGCGTGCCGGTGATGATTGATTCCAGTAAATGGTCTGTCATCGAGGCGGGACTTAAGTGTGTGCAAGGCAAGTCAATCGTCAATTCCATCTCGATGAAAGAAGGCGAAGCTGAATTTTTGCGCCAAGCCAAGCTGTGTCGCCGTTACGGCGCGGCCGTCATCGTTATGGCGTTTGACGAAAAAGGCCAGGCTGATACGTTTGCGCGCAAAACAGAAATTTGCGAAAGAGCGTATCGGCTTTTAGCGGGTGACCCAGAATTGCATCGAAACCAACCCCAGAGCGAGATGGATACTAGGCGGCAAGGACGAGGTGACGAGATAGTACGTGATGGTGTACAGCGAGAAGACGAGGACGCAGCCAACAACGCAGACGCTCGTTATGGGATTGGTTTTCCTCCGGAAGATATTATTTTTGACCCCAATATTTTTGCGATTGCCACAGGTATCGAAGAACATAACAACTATGCAGTAGATTTTATCGAGGCCACGCGTTGGATTAAGCAAAACCTGCCGCATGCTAAAATTTCGGGCGGCGTATCGAATGTGAGTTTCAGCTTTCGTGGTAACGACCCAGCGCGTGAGGCCATTCACACAGTGTTTCTATACCACGCCATCAAGGCTGGCATGACCATGGGCATTGTCAACGCGGGCATGATGGGTATTTACGATGACCTTGCGCCGGAGCTAAAAGAACGTGTTGAAGACGTGGTGTTGAATCGCAGAGATGACGCCACTGAGCGCATGATTGAAATCGCTGGTACGCTAGTCGCAGGTGGCCAAAAAGAGGCTGCAACACAAGGATGGCGTGGCACACCCGAAAGCCCTGTAAGCGTAAATAAGCGTCTTGAACATGCCATGGTGCATGGCATTACTGATTTTATTGTGGAAGACACTGAAGAAGCGCGCACAGCAGTTGAAAAGGCTGGCGGCAGGCCGATTCATGTGATTGAAGGTCCTCTCATGGATGGCATGAACGTGGTCGGCGATTTGTTCGGCCAGGGAAAAATGTTTTTACCACAAGTGGTGAAATCTGCCCGCGTGATGAAGCAAGCGGTCGCGCATTTAATTCCGTTTATCGAGGCCGAAAAAGCGTTAGAGCAAGAACGCACGGGCGCGGTGGCCAAGCCTAAAGGCAAGGTGGTGATTGCGACCGTGAAGGGTGACGTCCATGATATCGGTAAAAATATTGTTTCAGTTGTGTTGCAGTGCAATAACTTTGAGGTCGTCAATATGGGCGTGATGGTGCCTGCAGCTGAGATTTTAGCCATGGCCAAAGCCGAGAACGCCGATATTATCGGGCTTTCAGGGCTTATTACACCATCGTTGGAAGAGATGACGCATATCGCCAAAGAAATGCAGCGCGACCCGTATTTTCATGGTTTAAAAATGCCGCTACTG
>JANYGD010000038.1 GCA_025359405.1 Methylotenera sp.
GGAGGCTCATAAGCATGCGCCAAAACTCTTGCGCCTTAAAACTTGGGTCACCGTAACCTTTAATAATTAAATTGCCATCCAGCACGCCGTTATTTACATTCCCATCTTTGTAAATCTCAGTTTTCCAGCGGTAAGAAGGTGTGAGCAAATCCAATGCCGCATTAGTGGTGACCAACTTCATCACCGATGCGGGATTCATGCTCTTGCTTGCATTGTGGCTAAGAATCGGGCCATTGCTCCCTACTGCTTGCACACCATCTAATCTCTGCACATAAACCGCCACACTTTCCTGCGGAATTCCAGCTTTTTTAAGCGCGTCCACAATGCTTGCTGGAAGCTCTGCGTGCGCAGATAAACTCAACAAGCTTAAACCAATTAAAAGTAATTTTTTCATGCAATTTCCTGCAATACTTCCACTGCCGCGTGCAACATAAAATCTATTTCAGACTCTGAAATAGTATACGGCGGCATAAAGTAAACCGTGTTGCCAATCGGCCGTAACAGTAGACCCTGCTTCAATGCGGCCTGATAAACCTGTTTTGAAAATTGTGCATTTTTAGTTTCAGCATCAAATGCCCATATCATACCGTGATGGCGCAGATGCTTGATTGACAGCTTAGTGAGCACTTGCATTTCGCCATTAATATAAGCTGCTTTTTGCATGTTTTTTTCGAGAATATTATCGCTTTCGAAAATCGCCAATGTCGCTAATGCCGCGCTGCAAGCCAATGGGTTACCTGTATAGCTATGACTATGCAAAAAGCCACGTGCGGTGCTGTCATCATAGAATGCTTGGTAAATTTTGTCAGTTGTCAGCACAACAGATAAGGGCAGATAACCACCAGTAATGCCTTTAGAAAGGCAGATAAAATCGGGCTTGATGTTACCTTGCTCGCACGCAAACATCGTCCCAGTGCGGCCAAAACCCACCGCAATTTCATCTGCGATTAAATGTACTTCATACTTGGTGCAAATGTCGCGCGCACGGCGCAAATACGCCGGATGATACATACCCATACCCGCCGCGCACTGCACCAGCGGCTCGATAATAAATGCCGCCAATTCATGATGATATTCACTGATATGCTGTTCTAAAGACTCTGCGCAACGCAAGGCAAAAGCTTCCGTGCTTTCACCTGCCTCAGCCAAACGCCAGTCTGGGCTTGGCATTTGGGCAGATTGTGTCAACAGCGGTGCATAATTATCTTTAAAAATCGCTACATCCGTTACGCCCAGCGCGCCTAACGTCTCGCCGTGGTAACTATTTTGTAAGCTAATAAATTTGGTTTTATTGCTTTTGCCGCTATTGCGCCAATAATGAAAACTCATCTTTAGCGCGATTTCAGTCGCACTCGCGCCATCGCTGGCGTAAAACGCATGACCCAAGCCTGTGAGTTTGGCTAATTTCTCAGAAAGCTCTACTACTGGCTGATGCGTAAATCCCGCCAGCATCACGTGTTCCAGCGTATCCAACTGCTGCTTAATCGCTTCTTTTATACGCGGATTATTATGCCCAAACAGATTCACCCACCACGAACTCACTGCGTCTAAATAGCCCTTACCTTCTACATCATAGAGCCATACACCATCTCCACGTTGAATCGGAATAAGCGGGTAAGTTTCATGCTGTTTCATCTGCGTGCATGGGTGCCACACGGATTGCAAACTACGGTTTAATAAAGTTTGATTATTCATTAATGCAACAATTTTTTCTCGGTTACATCTGCTGAAAGCGGCATTTGTGCTTGTGTTTGAGTGGTCGCACCCAATTCCCAGCCCGCCTCTTTAGTAGTTAATTGCAGCATATTACAAAGCGCTAAAATAAGTTCTTGAGTTAAATTCATACGTACGCTAACACCCTCCAAACACGGCATCTCAAGGGTTGGCGGCTTTTCTTCATAACTTACCAACAAAATATTAATCGCCAACATCGCGCCCTCATTCACAACCTCTTTTCGTGGCTGATATTCGGTTGCAAAATCCATTTTTTGCAATGTTTCGGATACTTGCATTTCTTGCTTAAATTGCTCAACAGCTTGTTGTGGCGGAGTTTCTGTTTGAATGGATGTCGCGGTTGGAATATTTGTTTCGCCATTCAGCAATTGCCAAAGCTGCTTAGTAATACGATTAGTAAGCCAAACCAGCAGCTCAGAATTATCGGCTAATCCTACGCGCAGCAACAATCTATCCTGCTCGGCGTTATAGCTCAAATTAATCTGCTGAATAGCCGCCTCAGGCTTATTTGCGACTGATGGATTTTGCGCTGTCAAAATAATTCCCTACTCATCTTTAATGTCATTTTTTATCAATTTGCCCTTGAAAAAAATTAATTTAACCCAAGCTTAGCAATCAAGGCATGTGAGTGCTAAAATGCTCAATTGCCTCAGCAATTTTTATAAAGACTTTATTAACAAGACATAAGCATAACTCATTAGGAGAAATTGAATGAAAATTCGTCCATTACACGATCGCGTTATTGTAAAACGCTCTGAAGAAGAACGCACTACCGCATCAGGTATTGTAATCCCAGATTCTGCCACAGAAAAACCAGATCAAGGCGTAGTAAAAGCCGTTGGCAATGGCAAAAGAGATGACAGCGGCAAAATAAATGCTTTGGACGTTAAAGTTGGCGACAAAGTGTTATTCGGCAAATACTCAGGCCAAACCGTTAAGGTAGATGGCGAAGAACTACTGGTGATGCGTGAAGAAGACATCATGGCAATTGTTGAATAAATTTCCATTTATTAAAAATTTTAAGGAGCAATTAACATGGCAGCAAAAGACGTAAGATTCGGCGACGAAGTCCGCCAAAAAATGACTAGGGGCGTAAATATTCTAGCTGATGCAGTAAAAGTAACGCTAGGCCCGAAAGGCCGCAATGTAGTATTAGAGCGCTCATACGGCGCGCCGACCATCACCAAGGATGGTGTTTCAGTGGCTAAAGAAATCGAACTGAAAGACAAGTTTGAAAACATGGGCGCGCAAATGGTAAAAGAAGTGGCAAGCAAAACTTCTGACATCGCAGGCGACGGTACCACAACGGCAACGGTTTTGGCACAAGCGATTATCCGTGAAGGTATGAAATGTGTCGCTGCAGGCATGAACCCAATGGATTTGAAACGCGGCATCGACAAAGCTGTTGTAGCTGCGGTTGCAAGCCTTAAGGAACAATCCAAACCATGCACCACCAGCAAAGAAATCGCGCAAGTAGGCTCTATTTCTGCCAACTCGGACGAATCTATCGGCCAAATTATTGCAGATGCGATGGATAAAGTGGGTAAAGAAGGCGTGATTACGGTTGAAGATGGCTCTGGCTTAGAAAGCGAACTCGACGTAGTTGAAGGTATGCAGTTTGACCGCGGCTATTTGTCACCTTATTTCATCAACAATGCAGAGCGCCAAATCGCGCTTTTAGACAATCCATACGTGTTATTGCACGACAAAAAAATCTCCAACATCCGTGATTTATTGCCAACTTTAGAGCAAGTGGCTAAATCTGGTCGCCCATTATTAATCATTGCCGAAGAGGTAGATGGCGAAGCGCTAGCTACCTTGGTGGTAAACAACATTCGCGGCATTTTGAAAACAACTGCAGTTAAAGCACCAGGTTTTGGTGACCGCCGTAAAGCCATGCTGGAAGACATTGCCACTTTAACTGGCGCCACCGTGATTGCTGAAGAAGTTGGCTTAAAACTCGAGAACGTAAAACTTGAAGACTTAGGTCAAGCTAAACGTATCGAAGTAGGTAAAGAAAACACCATTATCATTGATGGCGCTGGTGTTGAAGGCAACATCAAATCACGCATTTCGCAAATTAAATCGCAAATTGAAGAAGCGACAAGCGATTATGATAAAGAAAAATTGCAAGAACGCGTGGCCAAGTTGGCTGGCGGCGTTGCGGTAATTAAAGTAGGCGCAACCACTGAAATCGAAATGAAAGAGAAAAAAGCCCGCATAGAAGACGCATTACATGCAACTCGTGCAGCATGGGAAGAAGGCATTGTGGCGGGTGGTGGCGTGGCGTTAATTCGTGCACGTGCGGCCATCAGCAAAGTAAAAGGCGATAACCACGACCAAGATGCAGGAGTGAAAATTGTATTGCGTGCGGTTGAAGAGCCATTACGCCAAATCGTTCAAAATGCGGGTGTAGAGCCATCGGTAGTAGTAAACAATGTAGCTGCTGGTAAAGGTAATTATGGCTACAACGCTGCCAATGAAACCTACGGCGACATGGTAGAAATGGGCGTGCTTGACCCAACTAAAGTCACGCGTTCTGCATTGCAAAATGCGGCTTCTGTGGCTGGCTTGATGCTCACTACCGACTGTATGGTGGCTGAATTGCCGAAAGATGACGCACCTGCTATGGGTGGCGGAGATATGGGTGGAATGGGCGGCATGGGCGGAATGATGTAGTCTTTTTGATGTTGCATCAACTTTCCAGCTAACGGCGGGTTGATGCAATAACGAAATTGAAATATGATATTTTTTAACAAGATTCAAAACTAAAAAGCCTCGCAATTGCGAGGCTTTTTTTATTCCATAAAATCATTGTGGAATTATTACAGTTGGTTTACACTTTGAAGCAAGTCAGTTACAAATTGGCTAAACCCAAAAAAAGCCCCGATTAAGGGGAATAAATCGGGGCAAAATGCCTCATCGTCTAAGGCTTCCGCTCAGGGAGGAAAGAAGCGGAAAGGTAACTGAAATTTAATTCAGTCACCATGCTAATTCTGACAAATTCAGTCGGAAATTAGTTCCATTTTTTCTTTCTTTTCTCACTAATTTTTACTGCTTCGCCATGCGATAATACTGGCATGCAAACTCAATCTTCAATCCTCACCGGTCTCAACAATAAACAACTCGAAGCAGTCACATTACCGCACCAATCTGCGCTGATTTTAGCAGGCGCCGGCAGCGGCAAAACGCGTGTACTCACGACTCGAATCGCTTGGTTGATTCAAACCGAGCAAACATCGCCGATGGGCTTATTGGCAGTCACTTTCACCAACAAAGCCGCTAAAGAAATGTTGACTCGGCTCACGGCCATGCTACCGATTAACACACGCGGTATGTGGGTAGGCACATTCCATGGCCTGTGCAATCGCTTACTGCGCGCGCATTACCGCGAAGCAGCACTTCCGTCAACATTTCAAATTTTAGATAGTGCAGATCAATTATCCGCCATTAAACGCGTGATGAAAGCCATGAATGTAGATGACGAAAAATTTGTGCCCAAGCAAGTGCAGGGCTATATCAATGGCTGCAAAGAAGAAGGTTTGCGTGCACACACTGTCGAGGCTTATGACGCGCATACGCAAAAATTACGCGAGATTTTTGAGGAATACGACAAACAATGCCAACGCGAAGGTGTGGCCGATTTTGCCGAGCTTTTATTGCGCTGCTATGAACTGCTCGAACGTGATGCACACATTCGTGAGCATTATCAAAACCGCTTTAAATACATACTGGTGGATGAATTTCAAGATACCAATCGACTGCAGTATTTATGGCTAAAACTATTAGCTGGTAAAAATAACTGTATGTTGGCAGTAGGCGATGATGACCAGTCTATTTATGGTTTTCGCGGCGCGAGAGTTGGTAATATGCGGGATTTTGAAACTGATTTTAACGTACAAAATATCGTTAAACTGGAAGAAAACTATCGCTCGCACAGCAATATTTTAGATGCTGCTAACGCGATTATTTCGCACAACAAAAACCGGCTTGGCAAAAATTTATGGACAAGCGCTGGGGCTGGCGAGCCTGTTAGAATTTACGAGGCCTATAACGACACCGACGAAGCGCAATTTATTGTGGATGAAGTGAAAATGCTGCAAAGTGAAGGCACAGAATTAAGCAACATGGCCTTGCTTTACCGCAGCAATGCGCAATCGCGCATACTCGAACACGCGCTATTTTCGGCAAATTTACCGTATAGAGTTTATGGCGGCTTGCGCTTTTTTGAG
>JANYGD010000045.1 GCA_025359405.1 Methylotenera sp.
GGGGGAATTGATGGGCTTTTCAATTTGGCACTGGATAGTTGTGTTGATAATTATTTTTTTATTATCGTTCCCAATTTTTGTTCCTTTATATTATTGGTACGTAAAGAAAAATAGGGACTCAAAAATATATAAAGTGGCACGTACATTAAGAATCACTTTTGCAGTCTTAATAGCTATAACAACAATAGTCAGTTTATTTAATGCCCAAATCGGCTCTGTATATGAATCGGCTGGAATGGTTATTGGCAGGTTGTTTGTAATTTATTTTTTATGGAAAAAGTGGGAAAACTAGAACCTACTTAAAAAACCAAATCTAAATAAACATATTTTTATATCTCTACTCTTTCCATCCAACTGTGACCACAGCATATTTGCATTTCTTCAACATTCTTGGTTTGGTAATCAACGCGTTTGGTGCTTGCCTGCTAATCTTCTTCACGAGTCCTCAACTTGATGTAACAGCGACTGGTGATAACATAACAACATGGGTAAACAACGAATTGCCCTCTGAGCAGCGTGCAGCAAACCTCAAAAAATACAAGAAGCATAAATATGGGTTCAAGGGAGGAGTAATTATGCTTACAATTGGCTATGCCCTACAGTTGTTATCCGTAATACTTGGCTAACGTATGCCGCCGAATGTAGCATCAACCACATCAGATGGATAGCCCTACGCTCATCCATCACAAAATAAGTAAGAACAGCTCTTCAAGCCAATATCCACAGGCATTTCAGGCCTGTTAATTAAACTTTCACCAATTCACCCGCGTGACTCATCCAACGTTCCAGATGCTTTTCTACTGCTTGCGGGTATTCTTTAATTAAGCTATCTGCCATATTTTTAGCAGCTTTCAGCAAATCTGCATCGCGTTCTAAATCGGCAATTTTTAGCATTGGCACGCCACTTTGGCGCGTGCCTAAAAATTCGCCCGGACCGCGCAAATTCAAATCTGCCTGCGCGATTGCAAAGCCATCATTATTTTCGAATATTACTTTTAAACGCGCACGCGCCGTTTCACTTAACTTATTTTGGCCTAAATTATGTTGATATAGCAAAATACAGGTACTTTTTGCCACACCGCGCCCCACACGACCGCGTAGTTGGTGCAACTGGCTTAGCCCAGAGCGTTCAGCGTGCTCTATCACCATTAAGCTGGCATTGGGCACATCCACACCGACTTCTATCACCGTGGTGGCGACTAGTAACTGTATTTCACCAGCACTAAATTGCGCCATCACGGTTTGTTTTTCGGCCGGTTTCATGCGGCCATGTACTAGGCCAACTTTAAGCTCTGGGAAAGTAGCCTGCATGTGTGCGAACGTATCATTGGCAGTTTGTAGTTGCA
Organism: Methylotenera sp.; assembly: GCA_025359405.1. Lineage (GTDB taxonomy): Bacteria > Pseudomonadota > Gammaproteobacteria > Burkholderiales > Methylophilaceae > Methylotenera_A. The sequence continues at coordinate 1,347 of JANYGD010000045.1, forward strand.
AGGCCTCGCTTTCCTCAATCAACGGACACACCCAGTAGGCTTGGCTTCCCGCCAAACAAGCCTCGCGCACGCGTTGCAAAATTTCATCACGGCGTTCATCACTTACTAATTTTGTCACAATCGGCGTGCGACCGGGCGGCAACTCATCTATCACCGAGACATCTAAATCGGCAAAATAACTCATGGAAAGTGTACGCGGAATGGGCGTGGCGGACATCATAAGTTGATGTGGCTCTGGCTCGCCTTTTTTGCGTAGTGCTAAACGTTGCTGAACACCAAAACGATGTTGCTCGTCGATAATCGCAAGGCCTAATTTGTGAAACTGAACAGAATCTTGAAACAGCGCATGCGTACCAACGGCAAGCTGGGCGCGGCCGCTGGTGATGCCTTCTAACGCAGTTTCACGTTCTTTTTTGCTTTGGCTGCCAGTAAGCCATGCGATATTTATGTTCAACGGTGCAAGCCATGATTCAAATTTTTTGTAGTGCTGCTCGGCCAAAATTTCGGTCGGCGCCATCAGTGCCACTTGCCAGCCGTGTTCAATTGCCTGCAACGCAGCTAGGCACGCCACAATGGTTTTGCCACTGCCCACATCGCCCTGCAACAAGCGCTGCATGGGGTGCGGCATTGTTAAATCGTGGCTGATTTCTGCGATGACTTTTTGTTGAGATTTGGTAAGCGCAAACGGCAAATGTTG
>JANYGD010000057.1 GCA_025359405.1 Methylotenera sp.
CGAAACGCGTAAATAATCGGCAATGGCTTGGCGTAGTGGCAAATAGCCGCCATCGTGGCTGGAATCAAGTAGGGCGGGGTTTAGCGCGCGCCATTGGCGATTAAGTAAACGTCGCCAAAGTGCGATAGGAAAACGGGAGTAATCATCCTCGCCAGGTGTAAAAGGCTGTACCTCATGATTATTCGGCGAATCCGCCGCCGCCAAGCCACGTCGCGAAAGCTCAATGTTCCCTTCGATATTTGGCGAATTTATTGTACGCTGGTTTTTGACAAAATCGTCGGGCTGGTTATACACCACATAGGTGCCGCTACCGGTTTTGGCTGCTACGTAGCCTTCGTCCAGCAATTGGTCAAAAGCCGCTAGAATGGTGTTGCGCGATAAGTTTAAATCTGCTGCAAGGTTACGCGAAGAGGGTAGACGGCTGTTAGCAGGCAACACATGCTCTGTAATAGCGCGCCGAATGGTCTCATACACGCGCCTATGGTTGGGCATGCGTGCTGGAAATTTGACCTGGCCTAGATTTTTGCCTTCATTTAGCTGTGTTAATAACCATTCTGAGAGTACTAATTGTTTCATTGGGCGCGTATATTTCTTTAAAGTGGTTCTATCTAATTAACTTAAATGGCTCTTGTAGAATTACCAATTAAAGCGATAGTATACTTGTAACAGAATTGTTGCAATCTAGGTTGTAGGCATATAATCAAACCTAGGTTGTAAGCGGTCTGACTAAAACATGAAAACTCACAAGCGAAAACCAGTCGTTCTGATTCCTGCTGATGTAAAGCAGATTGGTGAGCATCTTTTTCATGCGGTGGGTCAAAAATATATCATGGCCGTGGCGGAGGCAGCAGGCGCGTTGCCTTTATTAGTACCTGCTATCAGTAGTCAAATAGAGATCGAAGAATTATTGGCAGTTACAGACGGCGTTATGCTGACGGGTTCGCCTTCCAATGTGCATCCATCGCATTTTGGCCAAGAGGTGCTAAATCCAGCGTTACCACTCGACCCGGCGCGCGATGCACTTACACTAAAGTTGATTCGTGCTGCGATTAATGGTGGCGTGCCGCTACTGGCCATTTGTCGCGGCTTTCAAGAGCTGAACGTAGCGTTTGGTGGCAGCTTGCATCAAGCAGTGCAGGAGCAAGCAGGTAAAAGTGATCATCGGGAACCTAAAGATTTGCCATTAGACACACAATACGCTGTCAGTCACTCGGTGAATTTGGTTAAAAATGGACAACTCGCAAGCATCATCGGCAGTGAACACATGATGGTGAACTCACTACACGGTCAAGGCATTGACAGACTGGGGGCAGGCTTAAGCGCACAGGCGCATGCGCCAGATGGCTTGGTGGAAGCCGTGCATGTAGATGGCGCTAAAGCATTCACGCTAGGCGTACAATGGCATCCAGAGTGGAAAGTGATGGAAAATCCTCAGTATTTAGCTATTTTTAGAGCATTTGGCGAGGCCTGCAAGGCCAGAATGCTCAGACGTATTCCACCAGATTAGTGCATGTATTTCAAATTAGATGACGAGCTTAATAGCTGAGTAATATAATTTAAACAATACATAACTAAAAAAATGCTGGAGAAAACAAATGACTGACCCAAAAAATTTCGATCTTGCCGATATGGATCGCTGGTTGACGGATAACAATATCACCGAAATAGAATGCTTGGTGCCCGATTTGACAGGTGTTGCGCGTGGCAAAATTTTACCGCGCCAAAAATTTTCTACCGAGCGCGCGATGCGCTTGCCCGAAGCGGTGCTGGGCGTTTCGGTGACGGGCGAATCGCCAGAGGGTCACGATGGCTATGATAAGGTGATGGGCTTTACCGATAAGGATATGGTGCTGATGCCCGATCCAACTACGTTGCGCCTTGTGCCTTGGGCGGTTGATCCAACTGCCCAGGTAATTATGGATTGCGTGAATCACGATGGTAGCCCGATTGATTTTGCGCCGCGCAATGTGTTGCGTCGCGTGGCCAATCTGTACAAAGATTTGGGTTGGACGCCAATCGTCGCACCAGAATTAGAGTTTTATTTGCTGGCACGTAATACCGACCCTGATTTGCCGCTAACCCCGCCAATTGGCCGCAGTGGCCGCAGAGAGACCAGCCGCCAGTTATATAGCATTGATGCGGTGAACGAGTTTGACCCGCTGTTTGAAGATATTTACGATTACTGCGAAGTGATGGGTTTGGAGCTGGATACGCTGATTCATGAATTTGGCGCAGGCCAAATGGAGATTAACTTTTTACACGGCGAGCCGATGTTTTTGGCCGATAAATCGTTCTTCTTTAAGCGCGTGCTGCGTGAGGCCGCCATGCGCCATGATATGTATGCGACGTTTATGGCAAAACCCATGCAGCATGAGCCTGGATCGGCCATGCACATTCACCAAAGCGTGATTGATTCTAAAACAGGAAAAAACATATTTAGCCTTGCCAATGATGAAGCCTCGCCATTGTTTTTTCACTATATCGCGGGGCTTCAAAAATACTTGCCTGCGGCCATGGCATTGCTTGCGCCCTATGTTAATTCGTATCGTCGCATTGTGCGTGATGGTGCTGCACCCATTAACATTGAATGGGGCTACGATAACCGCACTGTGGGTATTCGCGTGCCGATTTCCGACCCTGATTCGCGCCGTATTGAAAATCGTGTGGCAGGCGCAGATGCAAACCCATACTTGGCGATGGCAGCGACATTGGCCTGCGGCTATTTAGGCATTGTGGAAAAGCTTAAACCAACTGAAGTGACCACTGGCAGCGCTTATGCGCACGATTACCAATTGCCGCGCGGCTTATCAGAAGCCTTAAGTGAGTTAGAAGATGCAAAGGCGCTGCATGAAGTGCTCGGCAAAAACTTTGTGGACGTGTATTTGGCGGTGAAAGAAACCGAACATGACGAATTTATGCGCGTAATTAGCCCGTGGGAAAGAGAACACTTGCTGATGCATGTGTAAGTATGCACGTTTAGGCTATTTTAAGAAGAATGAATCGAGACTAAGATGATTATCACTAAAGATATACAAGCCATTGATTCTGCACATTATATGCATCCTTTTACCGATCATAAAAGCTTGTCTGAAAAAGGCGCGCGCATTATTACCAAAGCCGATGGTGTCTATATTTGGGATTCTGAAGGCAACAAGATTTTTGATGCCATGTCTGGACTTTGGTGCGTGAATGTAGGTTATGGACGGCAGGAATTGATTGATGCGGCAACTAAGCAAATGAGCGAGTTGCCTTATTACAACAGTTTTTTTCAAACTACCAATGTGCCAGCCGTAAAGCTTGCAGAAAAAATTGTAAAACTGGCTGGCGACAATTATAGCCACGTGTTTTTTAGCAGTTCAGGCTCAGAATCTAACGACACCAACATCCGCATGGTACGTCATTATTGGGCGACTTTAGGTCAGCCAGAACGCACCGTGATTATCAGTCGCAACAATGCCTATCACGGCTCCACCATGGCGGGCGCCTCGCTAGGCGGCATGACGGGTATGCACGCGCAAGGAGGCATGCCGATTCCAGGCATCGTCCATATTGAGCAGCCGTATCATTATGGGCTTGCTCCAACTGAAAACCGCGATGCATTTGGCTTGTGCGCGGCGGGTTGGCTAGAAGCCAAAATTTTAGAAGTGGGCACAGATAAAATAGCCGCCTTTATTGGCGAGCCAGTGCAGGGCGCTGGTGGCGTGATTATTCCACCAAAAACTTACTGGCCAGAAATTCAAAGGATCTGCGACAAATATGGCATTTTGCTGATTTGCGATGAAGTGATTTGCGGGTTTGGTCGCGTGGGTAAATGGTTTGGCTCACAATTATTTGGCGCTAAGCCAGATTTAATGACCTTCGCCAAAGGCGTCACATCAGGTTATTTACCATTAGGCGGCGTAGTAATAGGCAAGCGCGTTGCAGAAGTGCTCATTGAAAAAGGTGGCGAATTTAATCATGGCTATACTTATTCTGGGCATCCAGTAGCTTGCGCGGTGGCCTTAGCCAACATTGATATTTTAGAAAGAGAAGATTTAGTTGAGCGCGTTCTGAACGAAACCGGACCATATTTAGCACAAAAATATACAGAATTGGCGCATCACCCATTAGTGGGCGGAGCCGAAAGTATCGGCCTAATGGCAGGTTTTGTACTGATGCAGGATAAGCAAAACCATATTGCGTTTGATGAAGAAGTAGGCGTAGGTATGATTTGTCGCGGCCATTGCTTTGCAAGCGGCTTGATTATGCGTGCCGTGGGTGATCGCATGATTATTGCGCCGCCTTTGTGCACCACAAAAGCGCAAGTTGATGAGATGATGGCGTTGATTGTTAAGTGTTTAGATGCCACATTGAATGACTTGACACAACGTGGTTTAATGGAGGCTCTCACGCTTAAAATGAATGTTGCATGACAAGCGTTTTTAACATGATAGAATTAATTTTGTTAGTGTTGTAATTTTAGTTTGTTCCAGTAATTTTTTGTGTAGATTTACAAGTAATATAATTTCAATCATTCATTATCTTTAAGGAGTAACAAAATATGCGATTTCCATACAAAAATATTTTGCTGGTAATGCTTCTAGGCATTGCCAGCTTGGCTTTAATATCTTGCGGAAAAAATTCAGGCACTACTGCTGGTGGCGAAGAAGAGAAAATCCTTAATATCTACAACTGGTCAGACTACATCGCACCAGATACCGTTGCAAATTTTGAGAAAGAAACAGGCATCAAAGTACGCTACGATGTGTTTGATAGTAACGAAATTCTGCATGCTAAGCTGATGGCTAAAAACACAGGTTATGACATTGTGGTGCCTTCTTCTAACTGGGCAAAACTCCAAATTGAAGGCGGCTTATTTCAAAAACTGGATAAATCTAAACTTACTAATTGGAAAAATCTAGACACAGGCATTTTGAAGCTGATGGAACAAGTGGATCCAGGTAACCAATATCTAATTGACTGGATGTGGAGCTACAACACCGTTGGCATCAATGAAGACAAGGTAAAAGCGGCTCTTGGTGATACGCCAATGCCAGAAAACGCTTGGGATTTAATATTTAACCCGACTTATACTAACAAACTCAAATCTTGCGGCATTACCTTCTTGGATACGCCAACGGATGTATTTCAAGCAGCATTACACTATTTGGGCAAACCCATCGTTGGCGTTACGGATGATGACTACAAGGCTGCCTATGATCTGCTTATGAAAGTGCGTCCTGATATCAAAAAATTCTCGTCCGGTGGTCAAATTGATGACCTAGCAGCAGGTAATGTATGTGTTGCTTATGGCTGGGCAGGTGACTTTAACTTGGCGCGTAAACGCTCTATTGAAAATAAAGCTGAGCAAAAAATTATGGCTTTGGTTCCAAAAACAGGCGGCCTGATGTTCATGGATACCATGGCGATTCCGGCGGATGCTAAACACCCGGGTAATGCGCTTAAATTTATGAACTATGTGATGCAACCAAAAGTAGTTGCTGCCATTACCAATACAGTGACTTACGCTAATCCTAACAAAGCTGCAACTGAGTTTGTTGACCCGGAAATCAAGGACAACAAATCCATCTTTTTGAGCGATGAGGATATTGCTAAATTGGTGCCGCCAAGTGTTGAGGACAACAAAGCAAAACGTACTGTAACGCGTCTGTTCACTCAATTTAAAACAGGTACCTAAACTATTTGTTGTTAAATCAAACTGCACGCGCTTAATGAAATTGGGCGCGTGTAGCTTGGATTCCATATCATGAAGTTATTTAATTCGAGGTAAATATGGCGACCGCACCAAAACCCACGGCAGAAAACAAATCTGCGGAAAAGCAAGAATTACTCAGGGTAGAGCATTTAACCAAGATTTATGATGGAACTGTAAAGGCGGTTGATGATGTATCTCTGACGGTATACCGTGGCGAAATTTTTGGTCTGCTTGGCGGTTCTGGTTGTGGTAAATCCACCTTGTTGCGCATGTTTGCCGGCTTTGAAAACCCGACTAAAGGTAAGATTTTTCTTGAAGGTCAAGATATTACAAATTTACCTCCTTATCAACGTCCTATCAATATGATGTTTCAGTCTTATGCACTTTTTCCACATTTAACCGTTTGGGAGAATGTCGCGTTTGGCTTAAAGCGTGACAATATGCCCAAAGATGAAATTGCGACGCGTGTAGAGGCGATGCTATCACTGGCACAGCTCAATAAATATGCGCAGCGTAAGCCACACCAGCTCTCTGGCGGTCAACAGCAGCGAGTTGCATTGGCGCGCAGTTTGGCTAAACGCCCTAAATTATTATTACTAGATGAACCGCTAGGTGCTTTGGATAAAAAGCTGCGCGAAACCACGCAACTTGAACTAGTGAATATTATTGAGGAAGTGGGCGTGACCTGTGTACTTGTGACTCATGACCAAGAAGAGGCCATGACCA